>JADLCA010000001.1 GCA_020847495.1 Candidatus Hydrogenedentota bacterium
CGCTCGGCAGATATCTCGTGGCAACTGTGCGCCTGCCACCCCAATCGCGATCCTGGCTTGTGCGTTCACTGCACCATTGCGTAGCATGTTGATCACATCCACACGATAGGCACGCGCAATGCCTTTCGTCAGGACAGCTAACGACAACCCGACGAGAATTGCGACGATGGCGACAATACAGAGCACTTCTACCAGGGTGAATCCCGATCTTCTCGGAGTTCCTGGAAAATGGCGACCTTTAATTGCATTCCCTCGTCTAACAACGTTAGGGAGCGAGATGTATCGGCGCGTGTCATTGTGAAATGGTGCGTTGGGGGCGGATGGGTCCATTTGCAGTGTTCCCATTGGGCGCTTCCTCGGTCCATGAGTTTGCATGAATCAAAGGTACTTACCCAAGAATAGCACTACTGCACAAATTCCACAATAGGGCGGCTAACAGATTGCAAGCAGCCTCGCCAGGGCAGATTAGCCCCACTTGTTGTCTTATGGTACTCCTCCGGTCTGGGGTCTGAAGCAACCAGTTCGATACTAAGAACTGCCGCGCAGGCGTTCAAGAAGTGGAAAGGGGAACTGACCACGCGGGATTGATCACGAACATCGCCCATTTCTTCTTCAGAGTACTGAGTTCTAGATACTGTCTGGCCTCGGCGAAAAGTCCCGGTAGGGACGGCAGATAATAGCCCAGCGATTTATCGCTGGGTCTGCGGGACCCTACATTCTCCCCAGCCCCGGCAGGGGCGAAAGAGAATCCCTGAGCGCCGTCTTTGCGAGGATGCTCGCCTGCTCTGTCGTCCCTGACGGGACTCGTCTTGTGGGTGCGGTCCTTCCCCAGCGATGAATCGCTGGGCTACTATCTTTCGCCCTTACGGGCTGAAATCATGCAAAACGGAGAATTGAGAGAATGCGCGTGTTTCTTTGGTCGCTTGGCCCGGTTGTGCGGCCGGTGAATTCGGCACTCTCACGATTGCCTGCAAACGAATCGATATTCACCGGCGGGCACTTCGCACACGACCTGCTTGTCCGCCTGCTCGACCACCCGAACATCCTCAAGTCCTTTGCCGTAGTCTCCGGACGGGAGCGTGACGGTGGCATGGCTGTTCGCCGGCACGACGATGTGGAACTCGATCCGATTCTTCTTGCGCGCCCATTCGCTGACGATGGTCCCGTATGGGGAACGGTTGCTTGACTTGACGTAGTTCAACCCTTCAACGACACCCGGAGCGATGATGACATGTTTGTATCCCGGCTCGTTTTCATCCCAGCGGATGCCGCCAAGCCCCTGAATGAACCACATGCCGATGGAGATGAGGGTGTTGTGTATCTGGGAGTTGTCCCCATTGAACTCTTCCCAAATCGTGGTCGCGCCGTTCTTCAGCATGAACCCCCAACTGGGGAAGGTGTCCTGCGATACCATGGTATACACGAGGTCATTGCGCCCGGTCAGCATGAGATACTTGGCCAGGTAATAGGTGCCGTGCATGCCCGAGTTGAGATGTCCCTTGCGCGTCACCACGATGTCGTGTTCGAGGGCATCCATCACCGTGGGGCGCAGATCTTCGGGCGTGATTTTGAATAGCAGCGGCATCGCGAGATAGGTCTGCTCGCCGTTGACGTAGGTGGCATGGTCCGGATTCAGGAAGCGTTCGTGAAGGACTTTTGCGAGCGTCTCCGCCTTCTCGGTGTACACAGCGGATTGTGCGCTATCGCCGACGATGGCGGCCACCTTCGCAGCCAGTTGCAGGCAGTGCACAAGATAGCAATTGTTGAAAAAGAGCGTGGACCGCTCGTCGACGCGGTTGGCGCCCTGGTCACGGCCGGGCGGCACCCAATCGCCGAGGAAACTCCATTGGGCATCGATGCCGATACCGGCGTACGGCTGCAGTATGCCGTCGCCCATCTTCGTGTCGATGAACGCCAGCCACCGCTTCATGGTCGGGTACGACTGCTCGAGGACACGCCGGTCACCGTACTGGACGTAGATCTGCCATGGCAGCGTGATGCAGAACCCGCTCCAAGCCGGACCGCCGCCGCCGATTTGCGGCCCAGGGCACGTGTGCGGCACGTCGCCAGCTTCGTTTTGCGCATTGCGCCAATCGGCCGCCCATTTGTTGTAGAAGGCCCCGAGCCGGAAATTGGTCATGCCCATTTCCATTGAGGTGCCCGAGTCGCCGCCGTAGCCGAGGCGCTCGCGGTGCGGACAATCGACGGTATACCCGCCGAGGCTCAGGCAGCGATACGTCCACACGGCGGTCGTGTAGATGTCGTTCAGCAAGGGGTTGGAGCATTCAAAGGACGCGGCTGGCTCGTAGTCGGTGCTGATGGGCAAACCGGTAATCTCACTCAGTTTCGGCTCCCGGTCCAGGCCCTGAATGAAGGCATAGCGAAACGCGTGATAGTTGAACCTGTTGCAGAACGCGTTGCTGCCTTTCCGCCCGATGTACGTGTCTCGTTGATTATAGGTCTGCAATTTGCCGTCCGGGAATTGCTTGTCGGCAAACTCCATGGTGACGGTCTGCCCGTCCTTGAGGGCCGGGAACTTGATGCGGAACCAGCCGCTGTAGTTTCGGCCCATGTCGACAAGATACCCGGATTGGAATGGCTTGACCGATACGGGTTTGATCTTGCCGATAATGCGGTTGGGCTCAACGGGCTGCGTGGCAATCACCGGCGTGGGTGGATTGAAGGCCTTCGCCGCCGCCCATGTGCTGTCGTCATAGCCGACCGCGTTCCAGTCTGGGACTTCCAAGCGCGCATCATACGATTCGCCGCCGTAGTCGCCACTGGAGCCTTTCCCCAGCGGCGTAATGCAACTGGGGTGTATCTTCCAGGTTTCATCGGTGACAATCGTTGCGCGGCTGCCATCCAGCGCCATGATATCGAGCTGCGCTCTGACCAGCGGCCCCGACTGGCTCGCGGGTTCCAGAGCAGGCATGGACCATCCGCGTCCCAGCCATAGGGCAACGCAGTTCTTGCCGGGCTTCAACAGCGAGGCCACGTCGTGCGTAATCGACAGGCCGCGCGTGGAGTAGTCCGTTGTTGCGGGCGATAATACCGCGTCTCCCACCTTCTCGCCATTGATGAACAACTCGTAGTAACCGAGAGCGCACACGCTGATTTCGGCCCGTGCGGGCGCGGATTCGATCTCGAACGTCTTGCGCATCCAGGGCAGCGCCCCGGCGTTATCCTTCATCCAGTCGCAGCCGATCCATTGTCCCTGCCATTCGGCCAGCGACAACAGCCCCATCGTCCAGAACGCAGGAGCGCTCCACGGCGAAGCCTGGCCTGACTCGTCCCAGACCCGCACCTTCCAGAAGCACCGTGCGCGCGATTCCAGCGGTTTGCCCCCGTAGACCACCTGCACGCTCTGATCCGATTCCACCCGGCCCGAATCCCACACATTGCCCTGGTCGGCCTTTAGGAGGCTCTCGTCATCGGCCACAAGCACTTGGTAGGCCGTTTGGCGCGCGCCGTGCTTACTCGTGTCAAGCACCCAGCTCAGGCGCGGATTCACGACATCTATACCCAGCGGGTCGCTCAAATACTCGCACCGCAAATCGGTAACCTTGCAGGCAGCATCCGCAACACCCGCAGACATCAACAGAACACTCGCCGAGAAGAACAGACCTAACCTTGGCATGACAAAACCCCCAATTCGCTTCGTATCACTGCGCAATACACTATCCCACGCGCGCCGGTGTGTCCAATCGCCACTTTGATCAGGACAATCCATGAAAACTACCCGTTCCGCTACCGCCACAAAGCCCCTCTGGTACCGCCTCTCTTTGGGAGAAATCCTCTCGAGTGAGCCTGCGGGCCATTGCGAGAGCATATCTCACCGTCCGCTACGCGGGGGGCACCGAGATATGCGGGCTATCGCAAGTTAACGGTGATCCAGAGTGAGCTGAGCCCGGGCAAGATGAGTGCGAATCGGCGGCGTTGAGCCGCCGTAATGGCCTGAAAGGCCTAGGTACTCATAGCCCGGGGTTGGCCCGCGGAACGC
>JADLCA010000002.1 GCA_020847495.1 Candidatus Hydrogenedentota bacterium
ATCTGTGGATCGGTTGTGCGGATAGCCGCGTCCCCGCGAATGAGATCGTGGGGTTGTTGCCCGGGCACCTGTTCGTCCACCGCAACGTGGCCAATGTCGTAGGGGATACCGACCTCAATTGCCTTTCCGTATTGCAGTACGCCGTGGAGATCCTCCGCGTGCGCCACATCATCGTGTGCGGACACTACGGCTGCGGCGGTGTGCAGTCCGCGGTGCGCAATGAGCGGCTCGGCCTCATCGACAACTGGCTGCGCTGCGTGCGGGAAGTCCGGAACAAGCATAGCGGAATGCTGTCGGGAGTGCTCGAAGAACCGGTGCTGATGGACCGGGTGTGCGAGCTAAACGTCATCGAGCAGGCCTACAACGTGAGCAAGACGACTGTTGTGGAAGATGCGTGGTGGCACGGGCAAGACCTTTCCGTGCACGGGTGGATCTACGAGTTGGGCGATGGGCTGCTGCGTGACTTGGGATTCTGCGTGAGCAGGAAAGAAGAAGTCGAGGATGCGTATACGTCGGCGGTTAAGGCCATTGGCGCGGCCGCGGCAAACTCGGGCATGATAGCGCCGAGACCGCACGCGGCCCCGCCGCCGCGGCCGGCGCAGGCTGCGCCGAAACCACAGGCGCCAAAACCGCCGGCGCCCACGAAGTCTTCCGAGGCCGCCACCGTTATCCGGCGTGCCCCGGGACCTCCTCAAGAACAACCTCCTCCCTTGCCGCGGCTGAAGTGAACACCTCTGCATACAAACTCGACCTCACTGAACGTCGCGACAGCGGCATAAGAAGAATTGACATCCGTCAACGTAAGGGGGGCGTCACGATGAATTCCCTTGGAGTGAAGTTTCTTCTGATTTTGGGAGTAATGGCCATGTGCACTATATCGACGTCGGGGGCCGCGGAGAACACGCAGCAGGCAGCGGGCGCGTCTGTGCCGGAGACGCCGGAGGCGCGCGACGCGAGGATGTCGTGGTGGCGCGAGGCGCGCTTCGGGATGTTCGTGCATTGGGGGTTGTATTCAGGACTGGCCGGGACATGGAAAGGCGAGTCCACAGGCGATAGCGGCGGCAAGGAGTGGATCCAGAATCAAGTGAAAGCGGACACGTGGGAGTACGCGCATGAGGCGATCCCCCACTTTCGGCCCAAAGTGGATTTTGCGAAGGAGTGGGCGCAGTTGGCGAAGGAAGCGGGCTGCCGTTACCTCGTGTTCACGTCGAAGCATCACGAGGGCTTTGCCCTGTTCGATTCGCAGTACACGGATTACGATGGCGCCGACCTCACCGGACGCGACTTGTGCAAGGAGATCGTGGATGCCGTGAAAGCGGAAGGACTGCGCGTCGGATTCTACCACTCGGTCATCGATTGGCATCATCCGCAGTACGATTACGAGGCGGCCAACAAACTGCCGCATCCGCTGCGGGGACAGCCCTCGCCAAACGGCCCGCGCGATCATTCCATCTACGTGGACTATTTACACGACCAGGTGAATGAGCTGATGTCCAATTACGGGCCCATCGATATCATTTGGTGGGATTTCTCGAAGGCGGGCAACGACGGCCCCTTCTGGCGTTCCGATGAACTGATGCGGGCAGTTCGTGCGGCGCAGCCTGCGATCATTTCCAACAACCGTCTTTACGACACACCGAACATCGAGAAGGAAGACTCCGTGGACCGGCTGAAGAACTGGAAGCCTGAGGAGGGCGACTTCACAACGCCGGAGCAAACGGTGCCGTCCACGGGCGTGCCGGGCGTGGACTGGGAAGTCTGCATGACGATGAACACGACGTGGGGCTACAACGAGTACGACCATGCGTGGAAATCGAAAGAAACGCTGCTGCGCACGCTGATCGATATCGTGTCCAAGGGCGGCAACTATCTGCTGAACGTCGGCCCCAGGGGCGATGGGTCGATCCCCGAGGAGAGCATCACAAGCATGCGCGCGATCGGCGCCTGGATGGCGGTGAACGGCGATGCGATTTACGGCACCACCGCGAGCCCGGTGGAACCGCCCGCGTGGGGGCGTCTTACCGCGAAGCCCGGCGAGGTGTACGCGCACGTATTCGACTGGCCGCTGTCCGGAACTCTCGAGGTCCCGCTCGGCCAGATGACCGTGACGAAGGCCTACCTGCTCGCGGATGCGGGCAAGACCGCACTGCCGGTGGAAAGCAGCGATGCGGCTGTGTCCGTTCGCGTTCCGGCGGCAGCACCGGACCCGATTGCTTCGGTGGTGGTGTTGGAAATTGCACCGTAGGGCGACGATTCCACGTTTGATGAAGCCACGGTGCGAAAGGAGTTTCCCATGCGCCTGATCATGGTGGTGGCGGCACTGATTTGCGCAGCAGGGATTGCCTGGTGCCAGGACGTGACAGAAGCGCCCGGGGGCGATGGCCCGAAACCGTACACGCATCTCAACGTGAACAATGCCCCGGACTCGTTTCAGTTCGCAATCGTCAGCGATCGCACCGGCGGAATGCGGCCGGGCGTGCTCGAGGATGCTGTCGCGAAGCTGAACTTGCTTCAACCGGAGTTTGTGCTCTGCATCGGCGACCTGGTCGAAGGCAATGCGGAAACCGCAGCGGAACTCGACGCGCAGTGGGATGAGTTTGACGGGATCATTGCGCCACTGACTATGCCCTTCTTCCGCGTGCCTGGAAACCACGATGTGTCCAACTCGGAATCGGGCAAGCAAGTCTGGGCACGGCGCCACGGGCCGCTCTACTACCACTTCGTGTATCGCGACGCCCTGTTCCTGTGCCTGAACAGCGATGATGATGCGCTGGCTCATTTCGGCGAGGACCAGACTCGGTACGTCGAGAAGGCGTTGGCCGAACATGCTGGCGTGAAGTGGACCTTCCTCTTCTTTCACAAGCCTGTATGGACCAAAAGCAAGGAGTCGGGCTGGGACCGAATCGAGTCCGCACTCGCGGCCAGGCCGTACACCGTTTTCGCGGGACACACGCACGAGTACCTGAAGTACGACCGCAAGGGCCGCGACTATTTCAATCTGGGTACGACAGGCGGCGGGCAGGCGCACGCGGGCCGCGTGGCGGGGGAGTTTGATCACATCGTCTGGGTGACATTTCGCGATGGGGCGCCTGCCTTCGCCAACCTGATACTTGACGGAATCGCGGACAAGGACATCCGCACAGACACCACGGCACGTCTGCTCGCTCCCGCCCTGGATGGACGCACGATTCAGACTTCGCCATTGCGAATCGAGGGGGACACGTTTAGCCGGGGTACGGTGCGGTTGCGCATCGCGAATGAGTCTGACGCCGAACTTGAAGCCGAAGGAATCCTGAATGCGAATACGCAGGTAACGCCCTCGCCCCCGAAGATTGCGTGCCGCGTGCCCGCGCGGTCGGAGCAGATATTTGATATCGATGTCCGTGCGCTCTCCCCTGTTCCGTCCACGGAGCTTCAACCGTTGACCACATCATGGACCCTGACGTACCCGGTACCCGCACGCAGATCCGTGAGCGCGTCCATCGCACACATGATCATCGCGGACACCACGTACGGGTGCTCGAGGATTGCCGCGGCACCGGCAATCGATGGCATGTTGAACGACTGGAGCATGCCCGTGATCAGGTGCCTCAAGGCAGCCCAGCTTCTCCCCCGCTCCGATGAATGGAGAGGGACAGGGGATTGCTCCTTCCAATTCTCTCTTGCGCACGATGATGGATTTGTGTACCTCTCGGTGGCGGTAACGGACGACAACGTGATGTCCACGGCCGGCACGCGCCCCTGGGATCAGGATAGCATCGAGGTCCGTCTCGATGCGCGGCCGGAGCAAGAACGTGCTGCGGGGAAAGGCGAGGATGATCGCAAGCAAACGAAGCATTTGTATATTGCGGTCAGTCCCGGCGCGGATGCCGCAAACACCGTGCGGTTTGAGGAGGATATGCTGCCTGCAGGTGTACAGGCTATTTGTGTGAATACTCCGGAAGGATACGCCGCGGAGATCGCCGTGCCCGTGGCCTATCTGGACAGAATGCAAGGCGGTTCGTGGTCGGCGTTCCGGCTGAATGTTACAGTCCACGACAGCGACCGCGCGACTGATATTGGCACGGCGCTCTGGTGGAAACAGGACTGGTCCTCGTCGGAGAACTTCGAAGGCAGCGGGACGTTTCGCAGGGAGTAACAAGAGAAGAAAGAACATCCCCCTTCACCCCCTTCAAAGGGGGACTCAAGAACGCGGCCCAAAGGGCCGCCGCAACTGTCCCCCTTTGAAGGGGGCAGGCCCGAAGGGCCGAGGGGGATGTTTAGCCCCAACGCCATCCTCAGCAAGTGAGTCCCGCCAATTCGCAACTTGCATCAACCGCCTTCAACGTCCACTATGGTGGTTTCTGTTTGTTGCGTTTTGATCGAAAGCGAAGGAGTAGCACGAAATGATCCCAAGGAATCTCGTGTGTGGCGTGGCCGTAGCTGTTCTCTCAGGTGCGTTTGCTTGCGGGAGCGCGGCACATGCGGAGCCCGCGCATCTCTTTGTCGCACCCAATGGCAATGACGCGTGGTCGGGTTCGATCGATGCGCCAAACGCCGAAGGCAGCGATGGGCCGCTGGCAAGCATGACCGGCGCGCGCGATGCCTTGCGCAAGCTTCGGGCGGTAGGTCCGCTGGCAGAAGGCGCCGTGGTGGAGTTGCGGGGCGGTGACTATGCGGTCACCGAAGCAGTTCGTTTCGCGCCAGAAGATTCGGGGACTCAGTCAGGACCAGTTGTCTTTCGCGCGCGCGCTGGCGAGCAGCCTGTCATCAGCGGCGGCCGCACTATCACTGGTTGGCAGCAAGAAGGCCAGTTCTGGGTGGCCGACGTGCCAGCAGTCCGCGAGGGCACGTGGCACTTCAGCGCGCTGTGGGTCAACGGCGAACGGCGTCAACCCGCGCGCACGCCCAATGCGGCGCATCCCTGGGGCGACAATCCACCGGATTCCGATTACTTCCGCACTGTGGGCCCGGTCGTCGAAAAGGACGCGAACGGAAAGGACGTCAAGAGCTCCACAAAATTCATCTACAATCCCGGGGACATTCAGCCCTGGGCAGATCTCGATGATGCGTTCATCGTAGTGTTTCATTCGTGGGCCACATCGCTCCTCCGCGTGAAGAATCTGGACGAGCAGAACCACACCGTGGAGTTCACGGGGCCAGCGCGCTGGCACTTCGGCTACTGGCAGAACGATCAGCGTTACTACATCGAGCACCTCTTCGAAGGACTCGACGCGCCCGGCGAGTGGTACCTGAATCGCAAGACGGGCAAGCTCTACTACATCCCAATGCCGGGCGAGGACATGAACACGGCAAAGGTCGTGGCGCCCGTCGCGCCGCAGTTGTTGCTGCTGGAAGGCGCGCCGGCGGAAGGCCGCTATGTGGAGCATCTGAGTTTTGAGGGGATCGATTTCTGCTTCACGGAGTACACATTGGGGCCGGAAGGCCTAAGCGATGCCCAGGCGGAAGTCACGGTGAACGCGACTCTGGAGACCGTGGGCACGCGGAATTGCTCGTTCGTACGATGCGATGTGAAACACATCGGTAACTACGCCGTATGGTTCCGCTCGGGAAGCCAAGGCAACACGCTCCGTCAATGCGAACTGTACGACATGGGCGCGGGCGGCGTGCGGATCGGCGAACAGGGTAGTCCCGCGACACAGGGCGAAGCGGCCGAGCGCAACGTGGTGGACAACAATTTCATTCACGACGGGGGCCGCACGTTGCGCGCCGCGGTCGGCATGTGGATCGGGCGCACCTCGTACAACGACGTCAAGCACAACGAGATTTGCGATTTCCGGTATTCGGGCGTGTCCGTGGGCTGGTCGTGGGGGTACGCGGAAAGTTCCGCGAACAACAACCACATCGACTACAACCACATCCATCACATCGGCCTTGGCCAGTTGAACGACATGGGCGGCATCTACACGCTCGGGATCTCACCAGGGACCACGCTATTCGGAAATGTGATCCACGATGTCATGTCGCACCCGCGCTTATACGGAGGCTGGGGCCTCTACACCGACGAGGGCAGTTCGGGGATCCTGCTGGCCAACAACCTTGTGTACAACACGCGGACCGGCACCTTTCACCAGCATTACGGGCGCGACAACCGCGTGGAGAACAATATTCTGGCGTTTTCGCAGACCCCGCAGATCATCCGTTCGCGTGAGGAAGAGCACAACTCCTTCTTCTTCGAGCGCAACATCGTCTACTTCAACAATGGATCGCTGCTCGGCAGCACCTGGAAGAACGGTAATTGGATTGCGGACAACAACTGCTACTGGGACACATCTGGAATGCCCTTGGACTTTGCGGGCCGTACTTGGAAGGAATGGCAGGCGGCAGGATACGACCAGCATGGTATCGTGGCCGATCCCCTCTTCGAGAATGCTGAGGCGGGCGACTTTCGGCTGAAACCAGAGTCTCCGGCGTTGAAGACGGGGTTTGTTCCTTTTGATTTCACAAAGGCGGGTTTGTACGGCGATGCGGAGTGGGTGGCCCTGCCCAAGAAAATTGCGCGCGAGCCTTTCGCGGCACCGGCGCAACCGGAGCCCACGCAGATCTCAGACGATTTCGAGGGCACGGAGGCCGGAGCAAAAGCGGCCAAGGCCCACACGCTGGGAGAAGAGGGTGCCGCGCAAATTCGCGTGGCCGCGGACACTGCGGCGGGAGGCAAGCAGAGCCTGAAGTTCACCGATGCCGAGGGTCTCGATAAGTCGTTCAACCCGCACCTCGTTTACGAGCCACATCTGCGTGCGGGCGTTGCGGTGGGTGAGTTCTCGCTTCGCGTCGAGCCAGCAGCCGCGTTTTACCACGAATGGCGCAATGGGCGAAATCCTTACGACGTCGGCCCGTCCATCTGGGTGGATGGCGAAGGCAATGTGAAGGCCAACGGTGCCGTGAAATGCCGGATTCCCTTGAGCCAGTGGGTGAAGGTGCGAATTGCGTGCGGCTTGGGCAATGAAGCGAACGGAACGTACGATCTTGAGATTTCGATGCCGGATGGAACATCGCAGCGTTTTGATGACATACCCTGCGGCTCCCCGGATTTCAACCGGCTCGACTGGTATGGGTTCGTGTCGAACGCGACGCAAGCGGCGGCTTTCTTCATCGACGATGTCAACCTGCATATCGCAGGAGAGACCAGGACTGCGAAGCTGTTGTCCGTGGAGAAGATCTGGGATGCGGGCGGCCACAATGCGTTTACGGATTTGATTCGCTTCAATGACCGCTGGTACTGCACGTTTCGCGAGGCGGATGGACATGTGAAGGGCGACGGGCGCATCCGCATCATCACTTCCAGTGATGGCGCGACGTGGGAATCCGCCGCGCTGTTAGAAGAAGCGGGAATCGACCTGCGCGATCCGAAGCTGTGCATCACGCCGGACAATCGCCTCATGGCCGTGATGGGCGGCTCGGTCTACCGCGAAGACAAGCTCGTAGGACGGCAGCCGCGCGTGGCCTTCTCGAGCGACGGGACCACGTGGTCCGCGCCGCAGCGCGTGCTGGGAGAAGGCGACTGGTTGTGGCGCGTAACGTGGAATGATGGCGTCGCCTACGGCGTGACGTACCGGCGTGAAGTGGAAGACGCGCCGGAATGGGACCTCGAACTCGTCCGCGCCGCGGACGGGATCAACTACGAGAAGGTCGCCACACTCGACATCCCGGGCCGGCCGAACGAAACGACTGTGCGCTTCATGCCAGATGGCGAGATGATCGCGCTCGTGCGCCGCGAGGCGGAAACGCGGAGCGGCTGGATCGGCACGAGCCGTCCGCCGTACACGGAATGGGCATGGACCGACTCCGGCGTGGCCGTTGGCGGACCCAATTTCATTCGCCTGCCGGACGGCGACCTATGGGCTGCGGGCCGCTTCTATCCCAACGGGCCGAACACGGTGCTTGCGCGCATGACGCGCACGAGTTACGAGCCGGTGTTGACGTTGCCCAGTGGCGGCGATACCAGCTACCCAGGGCTGGTGTGGCACGACGGAGTCTTGTGGATGAGCTATTACTCGTCGCACGAGGGGAAGACGAGCATCTATCTCGCGAAGATCGCGTTGGAGTGAGGCGGGGCCTTTCCTGGGTACGCCGGGCACCAGCCCGGCTAGGATGGGGAGAACGACGGCGATCGCACCAGCGCAGTTGTCGCAGCAACTAACGCGCACGCACCGAAGTTTGCCACACTGGTGCGTGGCGATCCCAAGGGTGCCATCCAGTTGTTTCGGGGGCAGCCATTTGTTGCTCATCAGCCATGTGAGCGGGAAATGGCAGCCGTGTGCGTGCGACAACGATGGCAACGACACAGGGACACACAGGCGCTCACATGGTGATTCTCAAATAGGCGATCAATGCCCCGAACATGTACAGCAGGAGCGGCAACGCGGCGAGGAAGGCGATTGCGCTCTTGGCCCAACTCGTGAACTCCATGGACCTGGCGACGCGAAGCCAGACAGCGCTGCAGATAACCGCAGGAAGAATCGCGACGTACCATTCGTATGTGGGTACCTCGGGCAGTTGGCTACGAGGGGCTTCTAGGGTCACCTTTTCGGACGAAGCGTAGATTATCCAGACGTCTACGACGTTGCCAGTCTCGGTTTCGTATTCGACCCAAAGCACAAGCGACACGCGAGGTACGAGTTG
>JADLCA010000003.1 GCA_020847495.1 Candidatus Hydrogenedentota bacterium
ACGCGGCCCTGGCTGCAGGATGGCCGCGGTCTTGATGCAGAACCCACCGAGGTCCGCGTCTACACGGTCCCCGTATCCGCCATTCATGCGGCTAACCTGGAATCGGAGGCTTCCCGAAGCTGGAACGCGTCTGGACCTGCGCCTTTCACCTGAGTACCGAGCATGTGACATTTTTTCCGACTTCTCCCGCGTGTGAACGCTTACACGGGTTTCCAATGGCAATCGCTATGCCAAGGCAATAAACAGAGCTAAGCGACTACGGCAAAAAGACTTGCGCCTAATCAATGCAATTCCTCACTTGACGAGACATGGCATAATCCACTAAACTCTGGCCGGGCTCCAAAACCTGTGGCGTGAGGCGCTATGACATCACAACTCCCCGATAGCAGCGGGGCAAGGTCCCGCAACGAACCCGTCGTCCAGGAAGCCCTTGGCCATTCGGAGGCTTTCCTGACATTCCAGGAGCGCCTCTCCCGGGTGGCCAAGGTGGATCGGCCCGTGCTGCTGATTGGCGAGCGAGGCACGGGGAAAGAGCTGGCCGCCGCCCGCCTCCATTACCTCTCCCCTCGTTGGAAGGAGCCGTTTGTGGCGCTCAACTGCGCCGCCTTGGCGCGGACTCTCATCGAGGCGGAGCTGTTTGGGCACGAGGAAGGCGCGTTCACGGGCGCTACCCGCCGGCGCAGCGGACGTTTCGAGGCTGCCACGGAAGGTACGCTGTTTCTGGACGAAATTGGAAACATTCCCGTCGAAACGCAGGAGAAGATCCTGCGCGTGGTCGAGTATGGCAGTTTTGAACGCGTAGGAAGTAGCCGGCCCATTCAGGTAGACGCGCGCATCATCGGCGCGACCAACCGCGATCTCGCTGAATTGGCTGAGCAAGGTCTCTTCATGCGCGACCTGCTGGACCGGCTGTCGTTCGAGGTCTTGTTTCTGCCGCCGTTGCGTGCGCGGCACGACGACATCATGCTGCTCGCCAATCACTTTGGATCGCGGATGGCCTTCGACCTCGGATGGCGGGAGATTCCCGTTTTCACGCCAGAGGCTGTGCATGTCCTCGAATCTTATGACTGGCCCGGCAACGTGCGCGAACTCAAGAATGTGGTCGAACGCGCGGTATACCGGTCCGATGACAACATCATCACCGATGCGGAGATTATCTTTGACCCCTTCCAGATGCCCTTCGAACGCCCGGCATCCGCACAACAGCCCGCACAGGATCGCCATGCTCCAGCGCCGCCGGCGCCCGCCAAGCCGCCTCTGGCGGCCCTGCTGCAAGGCATGACCTACGATGAGGCGATTCGCAACGTGGAAATCCACCTGTTGAAGGACGCGCTAGACAAGGCGAAGTTCAATCAGCGCAAGGCGGCGGGGTTGCTGGGCCTGACGTATCACCAGTTCCGGGGGGTTTACCGCAAACATCAGGAGACCTTGGGCGGCTGAGACGGGCAGACGCCAAAGGCGCTTTAGTGTACCGCTCCAAGCTCGATTTGGATAAGAGGCTGCGTGAATATGTCGAGGGTGAGAAAAGCGATTCGCAGGATAATGGCAGGAGTGCCGGGGGGCGAGACTCTGCTTCGAACGCGCGCCGTCTACCTTGAGAGGCGGAAACTTGCGCGAATCGGCGGCACTGCGGACGTGTTCCGCCACCACTATGAATTCAACCGATGGCGTTCTGAAGAGAGCGTATCGGGGCCCGGCTCCACGCTGGAACATACGGAGAACATCCGCCGGGTGCTTCCGGGCCTTTTCGAGGAACTGGGCGTGAGCGCGATTCTGGATGCGCCCTGCGGCGACTTCAACTGGTTCCGCATGATCGAATGGAAGAAACCCATCACCTATACCGGCGGTGATATCGTTGAGCCCCTGGTTGCGCGCAACCAATCGCTCTATGGCAATCCGCAGACGCGATTCATACACGTGGATATCGTTAGCGGTCTCTTGCCCGAGGCGGACCTTTGGCTATGCCGCGACTGTCTTCCTCACTTGTGTTATCGCGATATCTGGGGCGCAATCATCAATTTCATCGATAGCGGGATTCCGCACCTTCTGACGTCAACCTATCCCGAGTGCGCCAAGAACTACGATATCCCGAGCGGCGCAGACCGGGACCTGAATCTCCTGCTGCCGCCGTTCGAATTCGGCGAACCGCTTCGGGCCATAGACGACTGGATCGCGGGCACACCGGTGCGCCAACTCGGCTTGTGGAATCGTGAAACGTTGCGCATTCAACTCGCCGCCAACAGACACTTCCAGCGCATACGAAAGTCGCGCGATTGAATGGCACTTTCCACGTGTTTCACAGGGGTCGAGACGAAGTCTTGCACACCACGGCCAAGCGGACAGAAGAAGAGTTATGAAGAAACAGACGCCCAAAGGACCCAAGGATTCTGAGGTTCGAGAGATGAGGGCGGAGTATGACTTCCCCGGCGGTGTTCGCGGCAAACACGCCGCACGGTACGCTCAGGGAACCAACGTCGTCGTTCTTGATCCCGATGTGGCCAAGGCATTCCCGGATTCCGCCGCCGTGAACGAGGCACTCAAGGCGCTGCGCCGATCATTGGCCGAGGCAAACGGACATCCAAGCGCGACGAATGCGGCGCATAACTACGCGCGGTACCGTCCAGTGCGCCTAAACGAGTGCAGAAGCGAGTCAAATGCCAGTAGGGAGCGATTTGATGGCTATAACTGGCCCCAATCAGCTTGTACGAGAAAGCGATGGCGATGTATTTCCAACGATGCATTCCTTGCGGAGAAGCAGAAACTAGGCTATAACGCAGCATAAAAGGTGTATCCAATGAAAATCGAAGACGAGCACCCGGACGTCCTGCAGAACATTGAGCTGATGGTGGCGAACTGTTATCGGGAGAACCGCGAGATGACCGACTACAGCGCGATGCGCGTGTATGAGGCTCTCATCAAGCGGTATGTCGCGGAAGCGGCGGGGCGTACCCCGAATACGCCATCGTTGCCTCCGTTGGAGGCGCAATTGTTTGAGTCCACGTGCATGATGTGCGAGTGGCGGTTGGGCCGGGGTGCCCTTGGCGACAAGATGGGCCCGATGGATCCCTCCGAACGGATTGATCTCGAGACCATGATTCGCTGCTTGAGACGGCTGAACAAGTCGGCGGAGACATGGAACAAACAGGGTGGCCGCCAGGGCTACCT
>JADLCA010000004.1 GCA_020847495.1 Candidatus Hydrogenedentota bacterium
AATTCGGCGACCTGCTCGGCCTGACGCCGGGTGCCGAGGATGCGCCAGTCGTCAAGCTGCTGCAGACGGTGTTCGAGGAAGCCATGCGCCTGCGCGCTTCCGACATCCATTTCGAGCCGCAGGAAAAAGGCCTGCGCATCCGCTTCCGGATCGACGGCGTGCTGCATATCCAGACTGAGGCCGATGCCAAGATCGCTTCGGCCGTGGCCTTGCGCCTGAAGCTGATGTCCGGCCTCGATATTTCCGAAAAACGCCTGCCCCAGGATGGCCGCTTCAATATCAAGGTACGCGCCAACCCGGTCGACGTGCGGATTTCGACGCTGCCGACGCAGTATGGCGAGTCGGTCGTCATGCGGCTGCTCAACCAGAATACCGGCCTGCTCGGGCTGGACAAGGTCGGCATGCCGGAGCGTGTGCTGGAGCGCTTCCGCCATTCGCTGAAGCGGCCGAGCGGCATGGTGCTGGTCACCGGCCCGACCGGTTCCGGCAAGACGACCACCCTTTACGCGTGCCTGAACGAATTGAACCAGGTGGGCGTGAAGATCATCACCACCGAGGACCCGGTGGAACTTCAGATCGACAGGCTTGTCCAGGTTCAAGTGAGAGAGGAAGTAGGTCTCACCTTCGCGGCGTGCCTGCGGTCCATTCTGCGCCAGGACCCCGACATCGTGATGGTCGGTGAGATTCGTGACTTGGAGACCGCGCAGATCGCGGTCGAGGCGTCGCTCACCGGACACCTGGTGTTGAGCACGCTCCACACGAACAGCGCGCCCGAGACCATCACACGTCTTTTGGACATGGACCTCGAGCCCTTCCTGATTACCTCGTCGTTGGAGGCGGTTCTCGCGCAGCGGCTCGTGCGCACGGTGTGCCGCCACTGCCGCAAGCCCTACCGGCCCGAAGAAAAGGAAATGGAGTTGCTGGGCCTGCCCGACGCGTGGCGCAAAGACGCCAACCTGCGTTTCTGGCGTCCGGACGGGTGCCCCGCGTGCGATTACATCGGGTACATGGGCCGCGTAGGCCTGTTTGAGTTGCTGCTGGTCGACGAGACCCTGTGCGAGATGATCCAGGACCGCGCGATGTCCTACGACATCCGAAAATACGCCCGTAGCAAGCTGGGCATGAAGACCTTGCGCGAGGAAGGTATCATCAAGTGCGCACAGGGGATCACGACGGTGGACGAAGTGCTCGCCCACACGGACAAGTTCGAAGACGATCAATGAGAGCAATGAGAGCACGGGCCTGAATCCTGCGGGAGGAAGGCCGCGAAACACGGAAAAGAGCGGGTGAAGGAGCCGCGGCCCTGAAGGGCGGTGGTACTTGCCCCAACCTGCGGAACATGCCGGGACACGTGGCCGGCGGCCGCACCAAGGAGATGCACGGTGGCGAAGTTCGCGTACAAGGCGATGAACCGGGACGGGAAGGAAATCTTCGGCGTGATCGACGCCGACAGCCAGGCCCTCGCCATCAACGATATCCGGAACCTGGGCCTGTTCCCGACGACCGTGCGCGAAGCCCGCAAGAGCGATGAACGACGCGCCCGCAAGCAGAAGAAGGGCCTCGGCGACCTGTACTTCGGCGGCATCAAGGTCAAGCAACTCGTGATCATGACGCGCCAGCTTTCGACGCTGATCGACGCGGGCCTGCCTCTGCTGCGCAGCATCAACGTGCTGATCGCCCAGCAGAAGCCTTCGAAACTGAAGGACATTCTTCAGGAGATGTCCTCGGACATCCAGCAGGGTTCCACCTTCTCCGAAGCCTTGGCCAAGCACCCGAAATACTTTGACCGCCTGTACGTGAACATGGTGCGCGCCGGCGAGGTCGGCGGTATGCTCGAAGCCGTGTTGAACCGCCTCGCGATCTTCATGGAACGCCGCCAGGCGCTGAAACGCCGCGTCAAAGGCGCCATGATTTACCCCATCGCGGTGCTGTTGATCGCCACGGGTATCGTGCTCTTCCTGCTGTCGTACGTGGTGCCGGAGTTCGCCGAGGTGTTCAAGGACTTCGGAGCCGCGCTGCCGTGGATGACCCGTTTCCTGATCGACGTGGGTGACTTCCTCCGCTTCCAGTACTGGAAGCTGATGCTGTACTTCAACGGCACCATCATCTTCTTCAAGATTCTGAGCAAGTTCAGACTCACCAAGCGCATCATGGACCGTGTTGTATTGAAGATGCCGCTGGTCGGCGACCTGGTGACGAAGGTTGCAGTGGCGCGTTTCTCGCGCACCCTGGGCACCCTGATCACGTCGGGCGTGCCGATCCTGCAGTCGCTGCGCATCACGAAAGAGACCATCGGCAACGAAGTTATCGAAAACGCGGTACAGAAAGTGCACGACAGCATCAAGGAAGGCGACACCATAGCCGCCCCGCTCGATGCCTCCAAGGTGTTCCCCCCGATGGTGGTGAACATGATCGACGTCGGTGAGGAAACCGGCAGTCTGGACGCCATGCTGATGAAGGTGGCGGACATCTACGACGCTGAAGTGGAAATTGCCGTGGAAACCATGCTGCGGCTTATGGAACCCGCGATTATTATCGTGCTCGGCGGAATCATCGGGTTCATCGTGATTGCACGGTCTTTGCCCATCTTCACGCTGGCAGACGTTATCAGCGGGCAATAAGCATCCCGCCGAGAGGAGACTGACGAATATGAAACGCGAATTCGGCTTCACGCTTGTGGAACTGCTGGTGGTGATTGCGATCAT
>JADLCA010000005.1 GCA_020847495.1 Candidatus Hydrogenedentota bacterium
CTCCTCGCCGGTGGCCGCGTCCACGCATGCGAGCTTGGCCTCCCCCTGGTGCTGGCCGTCGATCCCATAGAGGTGCCCGTCCTTGAGGACCGGGGTGATGAAATGCATCCCGAATCTCGGGTTCGTCCAGGCCTGCGACGGCTCGAATTTCTCCGAGAACCGCACCAGCGCCCCGCCCCGCGTGTAGGATTCCGATATGAATACCGCATCCTCGCCCACCGCCACCGGCGTCGACGCGTTGACCGAGTAGACGATCTTCGCGCGCCAAGGGAACGCGCCATCCACCCGCCCGGTCTTCGGGTCGATGCACAGCAGCCCCCCCGTCGGCGGCTCGCTCTCGGCCCCGGCGAAAACCATGACGCGGTCCGAACCGTGCAGGCGCGCGACGATCGGCGAGGCATAGCTGTTGCCCCAGTCGCTCGACGCACACCAGGCCTCCTCGCCGGTCCCCCGATCAAACGCGATGACGGAGCGACCCCCGGAGCCCCCCGCGTTCAGGATGAGCAGGCCCCCGTAAACCAGCGGCGAGGACCCCAGCCCAAAGAAATTGTCCGGCACGCCATATTCCGCGCGGACATCCCGCTTCCACACGACGGATCCATCACCAAGGCGCAGGCAGTGCAGCATGCCCGTCACCCCGAAGGTGTAGACCTCGCCCCCAGCGATGACCGGGCCATTCCGCGGCCCGGGGCTGTAGTTGAATCGATCCTGGTACTCGACCGGATAGCAGAACTGCCAGTGCCGCCGACCCGTCTCGGCATCGAGACACTCGATGGTCTCTTTCCCATCCAGCCGATGGAATAGCACCAGCCGACCCCCCGCGATCGCGGGCGCCGCATAGCCATCGCCCCGCGCCACCTCCCACACCTTGCCTGGACCGTCCGCAGAAAACTCCTTGAGCAACCTCGTCTCCGGCGTGCGCCCGTCATCCGTCGGCCCCAGAAACCGCGGCCAGTCCGCCACCGCGGCTCCTTCGGCCAGCGGCTTCGCCGCCGCATGAAACGTCAGCCTCTCGAATGCCTCCGGACCCGCCCCCAGACCCATCTGCCCCACCGGCCCCAGACACAGCACCCACGCGAAACACAACCTCCGCATATCCGCGCACTATACACATGCCGCCCAACTTCGCACCCAGCACCTCCAACCCCTCATCCCCATGAAACCCACCCGCCCTCCCGGCCCCCATCGCCGCAAAATACTGCCCAATCGCGGACGGCCGGTTCCGCTTGCGCCCGCGCCCACTCGGCCTCAAATTTCCCTCAATAGGGACAGGTGAACGCCTCAAACACACACCGCCGCCTCCGACAGGCGCACCCCGCGCCCCCTCACCCACGCGCCTCACTCGCGCACCTCACCCACCGCAACCCCGCCGTCCACGGCCACAACCCCGCCCAGCCCACCATCCTCGATCCCGTCCACCCCCGCTCAATCCCGCACCCGTCTCCACCTCGCAGCCCACGAGCGGTGTCCCTCTTATTTTGTTATCAGACAGTTCGGTCCCTTTTATCCAATATTCCGACAATTGGGTCCCCTAAACAACGTTAGATGCCTCGATGACGCAGATCCAGATCAAGCCGATGGTGATTGAGCGGTTTGCTGTCCGCTTACCAGAATTCACGCTATACCCCAAGAAGGGCGGATACTGGTTCAGGCGGCAACGTGATATCATTACAGATATTTTGGTTTGTTCCGCTTCGTTCAAGCATGGCAAGATTCAGTTTGATTTGTATTGTGGAGTGTTTGAGGACTGGGGCGGAGGCTATGGCACACACCTCGCGTGGTCAGGTAAGCGCCTCGCTAATCTCCGCCACAACAGCAACGCGATCTCGGTTTGGCCCGTAGATCAAGCTAGCTATCAACATCAGCAGACGGAGGAGAGTATTGCGGTAGCAATAGAACGGGGAATCGATGATATCGAACAGTATGCTCTTCCATTCTTTGAGGAGTTCGGGAAGAGAGTTGCGTCTCATCCTCTCACTGCGGGGGCGTTTCAGTGGATTAAGGAGCGACGAGAATCCATCCCTATATCAGTTGGGACGGATATTCAGTCGGAGTTGGCCAGCGGTGGGCTTTACCGAATCACGAACCCTCATTTCCTCGGACTGCAGGCTTATTTGAGAGAAGTGTCTTCGAGAAAGAATACATCCCGCGAGGACAACAAGGATATATCTATTCTTGTGATGGATTTATTTCGGCGCTATACGGAAACAAATGGATGCATCTAACCATGCGCTGCAGCGAACCCGGCATGGCGTCGTGGTTTGCAATCGTAGCGTCCCGTGGGCCGGGTCGCTGAGCTTGGGTCGTTCGATCTCCGAGAATGAAACTTAGCCACCAGCGCTTTGAGGTGTGGCACACCGTTGTGACCCTATTTGGACTTTACCTCTGTTCTGCGATCACGCCTATTCCGCTCACCCGGCGTGTTGAAGAAGATGGCACAATCAGCTGGTCCGTGGGCGCACATCCAATCGGATGGATCCTATTCTTGTTGGGTGCAGCGGGATGCCTTTACCTTCTCAATGAGTTGATTAAGCAGGGACGACTTTTATTTCAGAAGCTCCGCAGAAGGAGATCGAACCACGTGCTGGAGAGAACCGCCAGATGAGCCTTCGTTTCAGGCTGACGAGGGAGGATACTCCCGGCCATCTTGGCTTGGCGGCTGTCATGGGGCGGTTCTCTCAGCACGGGCGTTCGGCAAAATTGGATTGAGCCAATGCGGTGCGGCGAACATAGTTGGGACCCTGCCGAGGGTTTTTGAGAGGGATGGGTACAAGTTCTTTTTCTACAGCAACGAGCATCGGCCGATCCACGTGCACGTGCAGTACGGCGGGGGCGAGGCGGTGTTCGATGTCGAGGGCCGCATCGAGCTGCGAGAATCACAGGGGATGAAGGTCAGGGAGCTGACGAGGGCGCAGGAGCTTGCGGAAGCGCATCGAGAGCTTATCATAAGGATGTGGAATGAGCACGTTAACCGACAGGGCGCGTAGGGCAGCCTACGCGGATGGCGAGATCGTGATCGAGATGGAGAGTGGAGCTCAGCTTCGTTTTCCGGTGGCGCACAACCCGCGTCTCGCGGCCGGCACACCGGAGCAACTCGCGCACATCGAACTCTCTCCATTCGGGGTTCACTGGCCGGACCTCGATGAGGACCTCTCGTTCCGAGGGATTGCCGAAGGCGACTACGGACAAGGCCGAACCAGCGCATCCAGCTGAACCCTCGCAAGGCTCGGGTCGCTGATGCGCGACGTTGCCCCAGAAAGCACTATGAACCAATTCCCACTGCTCGAGATCCTGTTCTTCATTGCGGCATTCTTTGCGCCGCCAGACACGGCCGAGATCGCTGTTAGCGGTCCGGATTATAGCAGGAAATGGGTCTTGAGCGGAGGTGCCTGGACGGATGACGGTGCGGTTTGGAGCGTCAGGGGCCGCGCGGTAGCCGTGCAGAAACCACCTCGCGAAGACAGAATTACCGATGTGCTCGAATTCGTGAGAGTGGCCATAGGCCACGACTGGACAA
>JADLCA010000006.1 GCA_020847495.1 Candidatus Hydrogenedentota bacterium
CCACAGTTCCACGTCAACGTCCGCCTGGGGTTCGCCGTCGCTCCCCAGGACGACCCCCGTGAGTTCCGGCTGCGGCTCCTCCACCGCAGTTTCCTCCATGACCACGCGAAGGCCGGAAACGTCCTCGCCCGCGCGCACTTCCACAGTCATCGGCGTCGTACTTCCGTGCAGTTCGTAGGTCCCCGGTGGCACGTGCTCGACAGTGAAGGGTCCATCCTCACTATAACCGGACCAGCCCATGCCGCGCTCAGAATTGGCAACCACTTCCTCGGACGCGGTCAGGTAGATGTAGGCCTCGGCGGCGGGATTGCCCTGTGAATCCACTGCCATACCGGAAACCTGAGAGCCTGTATCCAGCACAACGTCCACTGACATGGAAGGCGTTGCCGAGGAGAGTGTCATGGGTTCCGTAGTCGCATCTACAAACTCCGCGTGTTCCACGAGAAGGTGGAACTTCCGATCAAGCCGGATCGCGCGCACTTCAAAGGTCCCATCGGCCTCGCTGGAGCCGTAAGCGTAGTCGCTGTATATCCAGGAGATCGGCGAGGCCGGCCCCTGCTCAAACACCGCGGTGATCGAAGCCTCGAAGATCGGATTCCCCTTGCTATCGCGGACGGTGCCGGTCACTGTCCCTGCCCTGGTCAGGTGGATATCGACACCGGCAACGTGCTCGCCTTCGCGCACGTTGAGGATCGGGCAGTTCTGCTCGTCTACGATGAAACCCGCCGTTTCGGCATCGGCGCTCAGTTGATAGTTGCCGGGAGGGAGGCCCACCACCGAGTAGGAGCCGTCTTCACTGGAAACCAGTTCTTCATAGGGACCGCCCCAGCCGAAGCCCGGCACGTCATCATAGGAGCGAATGTCCTCCATATAGATGAGGACGCCGCCCACGCCTTTGCCCTGGTCATCCATGACGCGGCCCGACAGGGTCGCCTCGGGAACCAGGCGGAAATCAAGCCGTTTCTCCGTCAGTTCGGGGTCGTAGAAATCGAATTGCGCACTGGCGAAACCTTGGGCCGAGCACAGCAGGGTGGCTCCTTCGGAGGAAACGGTGAGTTCGTAGGCGCCCGAGTCGTCGGTCTGCACTTCAAGCGTCTCTTCGCTGAAGGCATCCATCACCGCCTTGATGCCGGTGACGATTGAGGAGACTTCTTCGCCGCTGTCTTCCGGGGCCTCCTCCTCATAGCCGCCATCCGGACTCAAAATGGTGGCTCCAGCCACAGGCGCACCCGTCGCGGCCACGGTGACCGTGCCGTAGATACGCACAGGATGCGCCTCTGGCTCGTCCTCATCATCGCCGCCCTCATTGCTGACATCGTCAGGTGAACCGCTGGTGTCAGATGACTCGTCCACGTCAGAAGCGTCCGGATTGGGAGAGGCGGTAATCGGCGAAGAGTCCGCGCGCAGCCCGCCCTGCCGCTGCGAATCGCGCGTGGCCATGTACAGAACCATACCGCTGCCCACGGCCAACACCACCACCAACGCCACTACCACCAAAGCGATCAACGTCTGACGCATACTCAGGACTCCCTTGCACTAAGCGTTCACCCGCAAGTGTACCAGCAAAGGGTTCCAATCGCCCAGTGCAGGCAGAGACACAATTCCGGTCCGCAGATTGCGGGGAAGAGCGCAGATGAGGATGAGGTGGCATGGGCATCCCTGCCCATGGTCTTTGATTCACATGAACGCAAGTCCGCAGATCGCACAGATAAAGAGGACAGGCACGGCAACCGCTTAAGCCCCGCTGCTTCATGTTGGAATCTACTCGCGACGGAGAAGCTAGTTGAAAGGTAGGCTCTACTCGAGAGGTAGAATCTAATCGAATTAGCCCGTAATGCGGCCTGAAGGGCCAACGCCATACTAGCTCATCGCGGCGCAGCCGCAAGCAAACGAGGATAGCTATCCACCGATTGCACCGATTTGCACAGATTTGAAGAGGGGAGATTCGGAACACAGATAAGATGAGACCGGTTCGCAGATGGCACAGATTTACGCAGATGAGGAGGAAGCCGATCGCGAAAACGGTGGCTCTCTTGAGGCCTGAAGGGCCGGCGCCATACCAGCCCAGGGCAGAGCGAAGCGGCGCCCTGGGTTAACGCCCCCCTCGTCTTGAGCGCTGAAGGTGCGACACCACTCCCGGGCCTCTATCAATAAACGAGAAATGTCACAAGAATCGCTAAAGGGATTCAGATCCCGATTGACAACCGGGAAAATCCAATGGCAACAGAGACCACCTCCAAAGACTTCACAGATTCGCCATTGCGTGGAAGCGTTCTCCACGACTTCCTATCGCTCGTCCGTCTCAAAGACCTGCCACCTATGCAATGAATCTGCCGCGTGTTGAGATCGACGTTTCACACGAGTTCCGTCGGGGACCTTGGTCTGGTATCGCGCCTACAGCGCTCAATTCCTGGGGGCCGTGTACCCAGGGCGGCGCTTCGCTCTGCCCTGGGCTGATATCGTGTCGGCCCTTCAGGCCTCAAGAGAGCCACCGTCCTCTCATTTGACTTCCTCTTAATCTGCGCGAATCGGCGAATCCGACCTTCACCTATCTCTTCTTCTCCGGCCTTTGGATCAATGCAATCGGTGTAATCGGTGGGCAAACTTTTTCCTTTTGCTGTGAACACGCCGCGCTGCATAATCTGTGGACTCTTCTGCTTTCTTACTTGATCAGCCGCTCGAACTGTTGCGTGTAACGCTTCGCGACTTCGGGTGAGTGCACGATCAACGCATTCTCGTCGTTGTCCTTCTCTGCCGCCTTGCTGAAGTTGTAGCTGCCGGTGATGACCGTCTCGCCATCGATGATGATGACCTTGTTGTGCATCGTGTTGCTGTTGCGATCCATCACGACCTGCGCGCCTTGCCGCGCGAGGAAATCATCATCGCTGTACTGCGAACTCGCGTTACGCGTTTCGAACAGCGCCCGCACTTTGACTCCTTTGTCCATCCGCCGCGCGAGCGCCTCCGCGATATCGTCAGCAGTGAACGAAAACGCCATGACATCCACATTCTCGCCCGCCGCGTCGATCTCGCTCACGATCTCTTTCTGTACCTTGTCCTCTGGTGCGAAATAGCATTCGATGGAGATGCCGTCCACCACCACGACCGGGTACGCCGTGCTCTTGGGCGAGCGCGGTCCGAACTTGCCATCCGCGAACATCTCGCCGAACTCGGCTGAGTAGTTCGCCGCAATCTGAGGCGATGCGATCATCAGCGCGTTGTTGTCATTGCGGTACAGGCAGTTCTGCGTCACGTTCGTGGAACCTGTCCACACGCGCTCGCCGTCCGCGACGCAGAATTTGTTGTGCATGAACGCGTTTCGTTTATCGACCACCACTGGAATGCCCGCGTCCATGCACAACTGCACCGCTTCACGCGCGGCATAGTCCGAATCCGAGACGATCTTCACCGCGACTCCGGCCCGGTGCTGGGTGATGAGCACCTTGGCCGCTTCGTTCCACTGCAGTTCGTAGAACGCGCAGAACAGCGATTTCTTTGCCCCCTGAAGAAATGTGAGCAGTGCATCATCTACGCCGCCCGGAGTCTCAAGAGGCGCAGGCGCGAAGTAGACGGCGATGTGAGGAGTCACAGTGCTTTCGCCGGGTGTTCTCGCATCGCTGCTAGTGCGTGTGAACAAACGGGCTGCGCCTGCCGACAGGCTCTGCCGGACGGTGGCCGCGGTTTCCTTGAGGCGCTGAGGCACAGTAAGCCCCGCCCGGCCACTGCCGAGCAGCCCATACGCCACCAATACGAATGCCAGCACCAGTGCCAGCACCAGCAACCTGCGGCGTCTCTTCACTTTCTTGCGTCTACGTCCTAACACAGCGCCGCATTATGCCCAAACACCTCGCTCAACCCAAGCGCCTTAGGTGCACTGGGAGCGCCGGCATCCCTGCA
>JADLCA010000007.1 GCA_020847495.1 Candidatus Hydrogenedentota bacterium
CCAGGTACGTGCTCAAGCCGCTTTCTCTGGAATCCGACATTCACAGTCCTTTTCTGCTGGCCGATACCGGGGTGCGAAACGCCATTCACGGGGGAACTGCTGGCCACGCTGCACGGCCGGCAGCGCATTCCACCACCGCACGCCTGGACAGGAGAGGTCCGGCGCTTTGCCGCAAAACTCCGTGGCAGTGCAAGACTACCGCCTGAATATTGTACTTTCCGCTTAGAAACCATTCAAGGCGGAGTGATATTTCAGCAGAAAGCGCGAACTGCGCAAAGTGCGAACGCGAAGTGTGTGCCCTTATCAGATACCGCCGGCATGCTTGCGAATCACGATATTGCGGTACCAAACCTCGCCGCCATGATCCTGCAACGCGAGAATCCCCTCCAACGGCAACTCCGCATAGGCCGCCTTGAACTTGCCGATCGGCTGGGTCATCAGCGCGAAATCCGTATCGATGATCTTCCACCCGTTCATCACCACGCTCACCTGGCTGCCCCGCACGCTGATGTCGTAACTGTTCCACTCGCCCGCGGGACGCGACATGTTGAACATGGGGCAGACCACGTCGTAGATGGCACCGCACGAATGCGTGGACGGCCGTTTCCCGTGGTCGCCCAGGACCTGGACCTCAAAACCCCGGTAGACCGGGTCGTTGGCCTGCGCCCGGAGGAACACGCCGCTGTTCGCCCGGTGCTTCACCTTGAATTCGAGGTGCAAGTCAAAATCGCCGAAGGTCTCCGCCGTGTACCCAACGTATTTCAGGGAAATCAGGCTGCGGCCGTAGATGTGCAACATGCCGTCACTGATTCCGAAGATATTCGTGTCATCGGTGACATTCTTCCACCCCGCCACGTGGGCAGGGTCGAGCAGGTCGATCCACTCCGGGCCTTCCGGACGCGGCGTGGGTTGGCCTTCGGGCCGCGGTCCCTGGGGCAGACCCCGCACGAGCAGCGTCGCGATGCCCATGACCACCACCACGACGGCAACCGCTCCCACAACCAGCCATTTCCCCTTGACGCGTTTCACAACCGTACTCCTGCTGCCGTGCGGTCACCCATGCCGGAAATGGACAAATAGACGCCCGAAGTTTTTGCTGTCCTTTTCTACGCGGTGGTAGAGCTTCTTGATATCCGGCCGCTGCAGAAAGCGCAACACCGTCTTCTTGAGCTGGCCGCTCCCCTTGCCGGGGATAATCTCCACAAGCGGAATGCGCCGATCCACCGCCTCCTGCATGACCCGGTTCAGCTCGGACTCGATGGACCGCCCCTTATTGAAGATATCGTGCAAATCGAGAACCAGCTTCGCCATGACCCAACCCAAACGCCTCCAAACAGTACCGCCGCAGAGCATACCACGGCCCGCGACCCCGCATCACACAGCCGTTTGCACGCTCCCCGCTTGCCACCTGCCAAGACGAGCAGCGAAGCGCGTTCCCAGAATCCAGCAGTATCCCCCAAGCCCCGACGGCACCCTGTTCTCCCATTCCTCCCATGATACCCATACCTCCCATACTTCCCATCGCGGCGCAGCCGCAAGATATGAGAGCCCCCGTTGCCTATTCCAGCAACTGGTGCTATTCTCGAGCCGGCGCCCTAGGGGGATCCCCAATTGCCCCCGGCAACTGCAGTGGCCCTGCTCTCACTTATACGTAAGGTCCGCTCCAGCGGACCACGGAGAAGGGGAATGAAGTCCATTCCATTGAGCGAATCCCCTTACCGCACCTCATTTCCTGTGGAAGACCACCCGCTGTTTCGCCTTCTCATCTGCTTTGCTTGTGGCGTCGTTACCGGTGTTGCGAGCAGTCTCTTCCTTGATGAAGTCTTCGGTGCCTTGACCTGGAACATCGCCGATCAATTCATTGAATCGGACGCGGCCACACCGCTTTCGGCCCAAGAGCGGTTCTTCACCTACTGCTTCTTCTGGCCGCTTCTCCATCCATGGTGGGGCCTTCTGTGGGGAACGGCTGTCGCGGCTGTATTCACCGGCCTGAACACTCGGACATGGCGCGCCACTCCGGATGAAATGGATATGGCGGCCGAGCGCTTGATCAGAAAACCCGGCGATCTACGCACCGCCATCCGGTGGATTCATTGGAAGGCACTGGCCATTGCCCATTTGCAGCTTGCCATCGCATGGGCGGGGTCTTGGTTATTCGGCATCTCCGTGTTGACGGCGACATGCGGCCTTTTTGCCGCGGCCATGATGCAATACCCCATGCGCAAGAAGATCCATGCCCTCGCAAAGGCCAAATATGAAACCGCAAGAGCTAATGAGCTGATTCCGGCGGAGGAATTCGGGGAACATTGGCTTCAGAAAGCAAAAGTCCGCGTGGCTGCGACTTTCTTCATAGGTTACATCGTGTGCATTCCGCTTGTCCTCCTGTACGTGTGGTCTGACGTCAAGGAGGCCGGCACCTTCGTCACGGAGCTTTCAGGGCGCTTCCTCGCGGAGGCGGACGCGGCATCTCTGGAACAATCCCTGCTGCGCCAACCGGATGATTTTGCGGTGCACGTCCAATTGCTCAGTTACTACGGATATAGCAGTCGCTTCCCCCAGAGAGACAGGAAGAGATTCTATGAGAGGATGCGGCTGTATGGTACCCATTTGCTATGGCTCATTGACCATAGTCCTCAGTTCGTTGAAGGGCGTCTCCCTGAACTCGGCCCTGGCGAATCTCTCGAATCACTGGAAGCGTGGTGGCGGGAACGAGTCGCGGTATCTCCCGAGGAAATGATGACGAGGCCCATGCCTCTTATGTTCAACTGCAAGAGAACGTCTGCAAAGCGCGGTGTTCGAAGCGAACTCTGCAAATCGGTTGCCCGGAAACTATGCAATTTGGGACCACCCTGGGAGATGCGCTTGGGTTCAGCGTGCAGGTAGGGGCAATGGACGAGTTGGCGAAGGAGTGGAGACAACAAGTAGGTGTGCGGGAAGCGGGAGACGACCAATGGCCGCCGACTCCGTCTTGCGGCAGATTCAGTGGCTCAAGGTATTGATGTGGGCGGTCATTCTCTGTCCACCGCCTGCTTTGTTCGCGATAGTCCCCTCCTCATTGACAGGAGCCGGTCGAAACACGAAAGAACTCCCGTAATCTCGGCCGCATGCTTTATAATGAACTGTTCCACGGCGTTTCCCTCCACAGGAGGTTTGGCAACACCTGTGGCGGAAACGCCGTTTTCAATCAACTTGGTTCTGGCGGAGCCGGCTTAGGATGGTGTCAGATTCACCTGTCGCGCTGGTTTGCGTCTTGTGAAAATGGGAGTATGCCGGATTATGCTACTTCGCAGAATAGCCCTGGTCATTGCCGTAGCCGTACTTGTGGTGCTGGTCATTGGGATTATGGCCAAGCAAATTGCGGATGCGCGCTTTTATGAAGGGTATGACCCGCAGGCGCCGTTGTCGGTGACGATTCGTGCTGTGACGGAAAAGCCTGACTACGAGCTGTACGACCTCGCCTTTGATGGCCTTCCTGGCATGGCCGTGCCCACTTTGCTTGCCCTGCCTCTGGAGGGGCCGGGCCCGCATCCCTGCGTGATCTTTCTGCATGGTATTGGACAGGACAAGGATTTCCTGGAGGTAATCGCGGCGCCTTTCACGAAGGCCGGATTCGCGTTCGTGTCTTTCGACCAATACACGCGCGGGGAGCGGAAGCGGAACGACTCCAATCCTCTGAAGGATGCGCTGGGACTGCGCAGGCGAAGCGCGCTCAACGTGATTGAGACGCGCCGGCTCGTCGACTATCTCGTGACGCGTCCGGAAATCGCGCCGGACCGGATATATCTTGTAGGCGCCAGCTTTGGCGCGATCACCGGGGCGACGGCCGTTGCCTTCGAGCCGCGCATCCCCGCGGCCGTGATGACGTATGGCGGCGGGGATCTCGACAAGCTCCTTTCGAGCGACGGGGCAAAGGCGGAGTTGGGCAAGGCCCACTGGCTAGTGAAGACCCTGGTGACGTACATGATGAGCCCCGCCGACCCCGTGAAGTACGTGGGGCAGGTGGCTCCACGTCCGCTGCTCTTTCAAAACGGCACCCACGACCAACTCATCCCGAATGCGGCTGCGGACGCGTTCTTTGAGGCCGCGAATGAGCCGAAGGAGCGAACGTTGTATGACTCGGACCATGTCGGCCTCGACGAGGAGAACACCAGGACCGTGCTGAATGAGTGCCTGACGTGGCTTCAGGGTATTGATGCAAAGAAGACTGGCACGGCATCGCCCGGCGAATCCGGGAGCACCGCGACCGAGTAGCCGGCCCCGCTCACGCTGTGCAGGTGGCGGGACTGCCTTTCAGCGCCATCAGCGTTTCACCAGCTTCCGGTAACGGCTTCGGCGGTTCTCGAAGAGTTTCGTGCCGAATTCCTTCATGCGCCAGTCCTCGTATTCGCGGTAGTTGCCGCTAAACCAGCGGACCTGACCGTCGCCTTCGAATACCAGCAGGTTGGTGCAGATACGGTCGAGGAAGAAGCGGTCGTGGCTGGTGACAAGGACGCAACCGCGGAAATTGAGTATCGCTTCCTCGAGCAGGCGGAGGGTATTGACATCAAGGTCGTTGGTAGGCTCGTCCAACAGGATGACGTTGCCGCCTTCTTTCAAGAGCTTGGCCAGATGGCAACGGTTCCGCTCTCCGCCGGAGAGTTCCCCGGCTGTCTTCTGCTGGTCCGCCCCCTTAAACCCAAACCGGGAAAGATACTGACGGATAGGCACGCGTTGTTTACCCAACACCACTTCATCGGCCCCGCCGCCAACCTCATCCAATAGGCTGCGATCACCCAGCAACTCAGAGCGTTCCTGGTCCACGTACGACAGTTGGACGGTGGACCCGATGACAATCTCGCCGGCATCCGGCTGTTCGGCCCCCACGATCATCCGCATCATGGTTGTTTTCCCGGTACCATTGGGCCCAATGATACCGACGATTGCCGACTTGGGAACGATGAAGGAGAGATCCGTGAACAAGGGCGAATCGCCGTACTGTTTGGTAACGTTCCTGAATTCGACGACTTGATCGCCCAACTCGGGTCCGGGCGCGATCTGAATGACGGCGCCGTCCTGCTTTCCCGCGGCCGCTTCACGGGCAACCAGTTGTTCGTACTGGGCCAGGCGAACCCGCGCCAATTCGTGGCGATCCTTGTTGCTCATGCGGATCCATGACAATTCGTGCTCCAAGGCGCGCGCCCTTGGCGAGTCCTTCTTTTCTTCGCTCGCGAGTTTCGTCAGCTTCTGTTCGAGCCAGGTCGAGTAGTTGCCTTCCCAGGGAATGCCACGGCCACCCTCAAGTTCCAGAATCCACTTTGTGATGTGATCCAGGAAATAGCGGTCGTGCGTCACGATAATGACCGTGCCTGGGTACTCGCGGAGTTGCGCTTCGAGCCAATCGACCGTTTCCGCGTCGAGATGGGTGGTAGGCTCGTCGAGCAACAGCAGGTCCGGGCGTTCGAGGAGAGCTTTGCACAGGGCCACGCGCCGCCTCTCGCCGCCGCTCAAGGTGCTGATGATGCGATCATCGTCGGGCAGGCACAGGGCTTCGCTGGCCTGATTGAGCCGGGTATCGAGATTCCACGCGTCGGCCGCATCGAGTTTATCCTGCAGAATTCCCATGCGATCGATGGCCGCTTGCATCGCATCGTCGTCCATGGGTTCCGCCATGCTGGCCGCGAGCGCTTCGTATTCTTTCAGCAGGGCCATGGTTTGGGCGAAAGCCGATTCAAGGGTTTGCCGCACCGTGCTGTCCTCTTCCAGAAACGGTTCCTGGGCCACGATGCCCGCCTGATACCCCTTGGAAAGTTCGGCACGTCCCTGAAACTCGTGATCCAGCCCCGCCATGACCCGGAGGACCGTTGACTTGCCGGATCCGTTTTCTCCCACGATGCCGATCTTCGCGCCTGGGAAGAAACAGAGGTTTATGTCCTTGAGCACCTGTTTTTGACCGTAATGCTTGTTCAGGCCAAGCATGGTGAAAATGTATTGCTCTGCCATGGGTCTCCTGTATCCCGCAGAAAAGCCGCTGCGGGTGCCGGAACAGTGGGTGATTGAAACTCAGTGCGGCTGAATCGGGCTTAGTGTACACGGAAGGGCGCTGCTTTCCAAAGCAGGTCGCGGAATGGACAGTCTTGGTGCGATAGCCCTGCAGAATCGCGGAGATGCGGAATCGCGGAGATTGACAGTCTGGATGCCCGGCCGTAAGATACGCGCCCAAACTGTGCGGGCCGAGCGTGTAGGTGCGCCGGCCCGCGGCCATACATCTCAAACGCAGCGAGGTAACACCCATGGCAATCGTCAATCTTGTGACAGGCGGGGCCGGCTTCATCGGTTCGCATTTGTGCGAGCGTTTACTTGATCGGGGCGAACAGGTGCTCTGTCTGGACAATCTCTTCACAGGCCGCAAATCCAACATCGAACACTTGCTTCCAAATCCCCGTTTCGAACTTATCCGGCATGACGTGACCGAGCCCATCCTGCTCGAAGTGGACCGCATCTATAACTTGGCGTGCCCGGCGTCGCCGGTCCATTACCAATACAATCCCGTGAAAACGGTGAAAACCAATGTCATGGGCGCCTTGAACATGCTGGGACTCGCCAAACGCGTGCGCGCCCGAATCCTGCAGGCGTCGACGTCGGAGATCTACGGCGACCCCAAGATTCATCCGCAGCCCGAATCCTATTGGGGTAACGTGAACACGATCGGAATTCGCAGTTGCTATGACGAGGGCAAGCGCGTAACGGAGACACTGTTCTTTGACTACCACCGTCAAAACAACGTCGATATCCGCGTTGTCCGCATTTTCAATACGTACGGCCCGAAAATGCTGGTCAACGATGGCCGGGTCGTGAGTAACTTCATCGTTCAGGCACTGCGCGGCGAGCCCATCACAATCTATGGGGATGGCAGCCAAACAAGGTCCTTCTGTTACGTGAGCGATCTGGTTGAAGGCATCATCCGCATGATGGATGCGGAAGGATTCACCGGTCCAGTGAATCTGGGAAATCCCGGGGAGTTCACGATCCGCGAATTGGCCGAAGAGGTGCTTGCCCTCACGGGGAGCAAATCCGCGATTGATTTTCGTCCGCTGCCCTCCGACGATCCGACGCGACGGCAACCGGATATCCGGCTTGCGCGGGAGCGCCTGGGCTGGGAGCCCAGGATTCCGTTGCGGGAAGGTCTGCCGCTCACCATCGACTACTTCGCAAGGCTTGTGAAAGAAAAGGGCTGAAGTTCTTTGGGTGCTGCTTTCCACTGTGCCGCCGCGGGAAATCGGCAACACCGCAGTATTCGACGCTTCTTCTCCTCTCGCAACTCTTGCATATTTCTGGTTTGAACGGGACAGGTATATAGGTGTCATTGCGAAAAGTGAATCCTACATCCTGGTACCTTCCTTGACGAAAAACTGCCGTTTTGTAAGCATATTCGTCAGCCTTTTGGCGGCGCATCACACTGCTGAATGACCCGTCCGGGTGTCCCTCGTTGAATTCTAGCGCGCGCCAAACGTGCGTCAAACCTTCGGATTGCATAATCAAGGCGCTTGCTTGGAGTGGCGCTCCGGGGGCCAGGAACTGGGTGACGTACAGTGAAGGCATCGATCTGGCCCACTTCTTGCTCCTCCCCTATCGGTGACGATCCGTCTCCCGTGTCTGCGCCGCAAAACAGGGTGGGGCGCAAACAACGCGAGAGGCCAACAGTGATTGCGGACGAGCGCGCGACGCTCACAGATCGAATCTCGTGCGGAACGAGAAAGGTACAAAGGAACCATGACTCGGTATGCGGCTAGGGCCGGGCATGCATCGCGGCAAGCTCTGACGTTTTCTTCGGTAGTCCTTCTATTCGCCTTTTGCGCAGGGTGCGCAAGTACGCCCGAGCCCACGGGGTCATTTCCCATCGCGCAAGAACCGCGGGTTGTACTGAAACCCGGTGATGTGCTGCAAGTGAAGTTTCTCTATTGGCCCGAGTTGAACGAGGAGTACCAGTCGATTCGGCCCGACGGGAAGATCTCGCTGCAACTTGTCGGCGAGGTGCATGCGGAGGGTTTGGAGCCCGCCCAACTGCGTCAGGAACTGCTGACGCTCTACCAGGACAAGTTGATCGAGCCCGAGATCTCCGTGGTGGTCCGGTCGTTGGACAGTCACCGGGTCTATGTGGGAGGCGAGGTGCTTTCGCCAGGTCTTGTTCCCATTCAGGGGCAACTTACAGCGCTGGAAGCGATCCTGCAGGCCGGCGGACCGCGCAAGCAGAGTGCGAAGATGGACAGCGTGGTCATCGTTCGCCAGCAGGATGGCCGCCAATATGGCACGACCATCGACCTCCGCGAATCCCTGGAGTCGCCGGAATCGACGCCGTTTGCGCTGGCGCCGCGCGACCTCGGCTATGTGCCGCGCACGGCGATCGATCGCGTAGACCAGTGGGTCGACCAGTACATCAATCAGGTGATCCCGCGTTCGGTTCACACCAATTTCACGTTTACGAAGGACCTGGATTCGGATGACGGGGAGCGTAGCGGGGTCCGTGCCGCGGAACTGCTCTCGAATCTGAATAGCGCGGCCGCGACGTCGCTGGGAGAGACGCCATCAGTCACGCCATAGTGCGCAATTCGCTGCGCGACGTCCTGTACGTCGCTTTTCGTCACAAGAAGAAGCTCATCGCGGTATTCGTGGCTGTGCTGAGCGCGGTCACGCTCTACACCTTTCTGAGCCAGGAAATCTACCGCTCCGAAGCGAAAGTGCTGATCCGGCTCGGTCGCGAGAACCTGTCCGTGGATCCTTCCGTGTCGGGTCCCACGCTGTACCCTTCGCGTAATCGGGAAAACGAGGTGAACTCGGAGCTGGCCATCCTGGGAAGCCGGGCCATTGCGGAAGAAGTCGTAGACGCGTTGGGTCCGGAAGCCTTCCTGGAGAAGCCCGATGAGACCGCGGAAGTTGAGCCGCCTGTTCCGGCGATGAAGGATGCACAACAGGAGCTTCGCGCGCTGCGCCGGGAAGTGCGCGGCACGCAAGAGTCGGGCGCGGGCCTGTTGGTGGCGCTCGATATCTCCACTCCGTTGAGCCCGCGCGAGAAGGCGATCAAGACGGTCATGGAGAACACTTCCGTGAGCGTCGAGGCGAAGACCGACATCATCGCGGTGGCGTACGACGCGCCCAGCCGATCCTTGGCCCAACGGACGCTTGCATCGTTGCTGGACCGGTATCTGGAGCATCACATCCGCGTGCACGCGACGCAGGCGTCCCCCGACTTCTTCGAGGAGCAGACGGAACGGTACCGAAAACACCTTGAGGAGAGCGAAGCCCAACTGGCCGCGTTCCGCAAGGAACACGGCATTTCGAGCATGGAGCAGCAGAAGGCGGTCCTGCTCGATCAGATCAGCGCCCTCGAGATTCAGTTCACCGACTCCAAGGCCCAGGTGACGGCCGCGAAGGAACGCGTGGCAAGTATGACCAAAGCTCTGGAGGGGCGCTCGCCCACGATGGAGTTGAGCCGGACTACCGGCCGCACCAACTACGCGGCGGACGCGATGAAAGAACGCGTGGTGGAACTCCGCCTCAAGGAGACGGACCTGGCGGCGCGCTATCCCGCGACACACCGGCCCTTGGTGGAAATCCGCCAGCAGCTTGCGGAGGCCGAAGCCGCGCTTGCCAAGGAAGAGGAGACTCACACCGAAGTCACGACGGGGGTGGATTCGAGCTATCAGGAATTACAGTTGGCTCTCGAGAACGAGCAGGCCCAGGCGGCCGCCCTGGACGCGCGCTTGCAGGTACAAGAAGGGGACTTGAGCGAGCAGAAGGCGGCGCTCACGTCGCTGGCGGGATTGGAGCACGATTTGGCTGAACTCGAGCGCGAGGCCGAGTTGGCCGCGAAAGACTACGAAGAGTATCGAGGCAGCCTTCAGCGCGCGCGGATCAGCAATGCGATGGACCTCGACAAGGTGTCGAACGTGAGTCTGGTTCAACCTGCGGCCATGCCGATGGGCCCGATCAAACCCAACAAACTGATGAACCTCGCGCTGGGCGTGTTCCTGGCATTGTTCGCGGCGATTTCCTTTGCCTTCACGGTCGAGTACTTCGACGATTCGGTGAATGCGCCCGAGCAGATCGAGAAGTGGGTGGGAGTACCGGTCCTCGTGACGGTTTCGGACAAGGAGTACAAGGCATGTATCTGAATTATTACGGCCTTGCGCGGGAGCCGTTTCACATTGCGACCACGCCCGGACTCTTCTTCATGGGCAAGAACCACCGGGAAGCCCTGGCGATGATGATGTACGGCGTGCAGAAGCGCCTGGGGTTCATCATGCTCACCGGAGAAGTGGGGACCGGCAAGACGACCGTATTGCGCGCTTATCTCGAACACGTGGAGCGCACGAACGTCCGCTCAATCCTGTTGTTCAACCCGGAGCTCGATTTCCGCGGGCTGCTCATTCACATACTCCAAACGCTCGGCGTCGACGGCCGCGGCAAAGACGAGCGCTGGTTGCTGCACTGTGTCGCCAACGCGCTGGCTGCCGAACGCAAGGCCGGCCGGCTCGTGGTCCTCATTGTGGACGAGGCGCACCACCTCCCCGTGGAGACGCTCCGGAGAATGCATCTCCTGTCGAATATGGAAGCGCGGGACGGAAAGCTGTTGCAGGTGATCTTCGTAGGGCAGCCGGAATTCGATTCGCTCATGCTCGACGGCCGGTTACGGCAGATCCGCCAGCGCACCGCGGTGCGGTTTCATCTGAAACCTCTCACCCAACGTGAAAGCGCCGAGTATATCCGGTTTCGCCTGGAATGGGCGGGAGGAACGGTTGAATCGTGCTTCGCGCGGAGTGCAATCCGCCGCATCATCAAAGAAGCCGATGGCTTCCCGCGCATGCTGAACGTGCTTTGCGACAACGCCCTCATCACTGGGATGGGGCACGACGTGAAACCTGTGTCCCGCCGAGTGGTGTGCGAAATAATCCGCGACTTTCGCACTCCCCGGCGGCGTAGTTTCCGGTGGTGGACATGGAGCCGCACTGCGGACGAGACAAACAGAGGTCAGTGGGAGCTTGTTCGATGAGCAAGATCTACGAAGCGCTACACTTGAACGAAGTCGACTTCGCCGGAAGCAGCGAGCCGCTTGCCATCGCGGGAATGCCCATGGGCACCCCCTCCAGGGAATTCGAGGAAAAACTGCTGGCGCTGCACCGGCGCATCGAAAGTTCACTCGCGGTGGAAGACGCCAAGGTTGTCTCCATTGTGGGCATGCAGTCCGTGAAGCAAGGCTTCACCTACACCTATGAATTGGCAAGACTGGCTTCGGAGCATCTCAAACAGCGTGTCCTCATCTTGTGCACGCAGCAGTCGGGCACGAGCCAGCACCTTCTGCGGCAGCCGGCAGCTTCAATCGGCTGGGAGAAGGCGGTATTTGAAGACAAGCCGCTGTCCGAGGCGATCCTGCACGTCTCGAAGCCGCCCATTTCAGTGAGTCAATTGAACGCGACGCCCGGCTCGTTGGCGGGGCTGGCGGCGTCCCACAGGACGCAGGATCATCTCCGACGTCTGCGCAAGCGCTACGACCTCATTCTCATCGATTCCCGGCCTCTGCCAGACGGGTTGGACGCCGCGTTGTTGGGTCCCCTGGCCGATGGTACGGTGCTCATCGTGGATGCGGGGGTGGCGCGATGGCAGGTGGTCCGCAGCGCGGTGGAGCAGCTTGTGTCGCAACAGGGTACCTTCCTGGGCGTGGTTCTGAACAAGCGTCGTCATTACATTCCCGGCTTCATTTACCAGAGATTGTAACAGCACCGGCGCAGGGTGCGGCGCCAACACCATGATGCGTGGCCCAAGAGGTATCAGCATGAGCAGTCAGATACAGAAGCGAAACCGGACCGCACTGTTGGGGCTGTTTTCCCGCAGGCGGGAGGCCTGGAGCGGCTCGACTCACGCGGCACTCCTATCGCGCGAGGAGTTTGACGAGCAGTTGGCCATCGAGCGCGCGCGGGTGGAGCGTTCCGGATACGTTTTTTCGGTGATTGTATTTACCCTCCAGTGCGGCGGAGACAGCGAGGAGGCGGCGCGCGCCGAAAAGGCGCTGATGGCGGCCCTCGTGGAACGGACGCGGCTGTGCGACTCGAAGGGCTGGCACGGGAAGCACCCGGCCGTGATCTTGCCGTACACATCGAAGGCCGCGGCAGCGAACTTGATCAACCCCATTGACATGTTGTTCCGCAAGCACTTTGTAGAAGAAGGGCATCCCATCGTGCCGGGTCCCCGCTTGTCGTTTGTGATCTATGGGTATCCAGATGAACGCGGCGTGTCCGGCAGCAGTGAAGTCTCCCCCGGCCCCGGCAATAGCCAGGCCGATGGCTAAACGACGAGGTAACGCATTATGTCGCTTGCACAAGACCGCACCGATTTCGCACGCAACCTTGTGGCCTTGCCAAGGAAAGCGCCAACCAGCGCGGCCCTGGTGAAAGAGGGCACCGGCTTATCCCTGTTCGAAGTGCCGTTTCCCTGGTGGAAACGCGCCATGGACCTCGTGGGAGCGCTTGCGGCGCTGATCGCCTTTGCGCCCGCGATGATCGCGATCGCGATCGCAATCAAGGTGACCTCCAGCGGACCGGTTCTTTTCACACAGGTCCGCGGCGGCCGCGGCGGAAGGCCCTTCAGGCTCTACAAATTCCGCAGCATGGCCGTTGATGCGGAGGCGCGTAAGGCGGACCTGATGCGCTTCAACGAGCGTAGCGGTGTCGCGTTCAAAATGACCAGCGACCCACGCGTGACGCGGATCGGCAAGATTATTCGCAAGACCAGTCTGGACGAGCTTCCGCAACTCTTCAATGTACTCAAGGGCGATATGAGCCTCGTCGGACCGAGACCCCTGCCGGTCTCGGAAGAAAAGGACTATAATTCGTGGCATTGGAGGCGCTTGGACGTCAAGCCGGGCCTTACGTGCATTTGGCAGGTAACAAGCCGGCACGACCACGACTTCGACCGGTGGGTCCGCCTCGATCTTGAATACATCCGCAAGCGCTCGTTCTGGCTGGATCTGGTGTTATTGTTCAAAACGGTGCCCGCGGTTCTTGTGCAACGCGGCGCCTGTTAGGGGAATCCTGGTGCAGTTCTCGCAACCCAGAGCGTGCGAATGAGCAGCGTGGGCCAGCTTGCGTGCCGGTTGTTCGCCTTCGGCCAACAGCGGCGTGTCGCGAAGGGTGCTGCTCTTCCCGTGTTCTGGCGCGGAAGCCTGACGATCGCGGACCAGGCCGTGGCCAGCGCGACGACCTTCTTGACAGGAGTGTTGATCGGCCGCGTCTGCTCGAAAGAGCAGTTCGGTTACTACATGCTGGGCTTCAGCCTCTTGACATTTCTCATGACACTGCAAAGCGCGCTCATCTCCACGCCGTACACGATCTACCTCCCGCGCGTGGCGGCGGACGGGAGGGCGCGTTTTACGGGCAGCGCGCTTGCGCACCAGTTGGTCTTGGGCGCCGGCGTTGCCGTGGCGGTGTTGACCGGGGGCGTTTTCTCAGGGCTATCCGCAAGCGGGCCGGAACTGTCGGCCATGCTGTACGGGCTTGGAGTGGCCATTTCGTTTCTGTTGCTGCGCGACTTCATCCGGCAGGCGTGTTTTGCGCAGTTGGCCGCGCAGCGTGCCCTTGCGTTTGACACGGCGGTGGCCGTGGTACAGTTGGCCGCGCTGTTGGCGTTGGCGCTGACAGGTTCTCTGACCGCCGCGACGGCGTTCCTTGGTCTTGCGGCAGCCTGCGCGCTGAGCGCATTGGGCTGGTTCTGGCTCAACCGCACCGCCGTCGATGTCGACCCGCGCCAGGCTTGTGAGGATTTCCGACAGAACTGGGAGTCCGCAAAATGGCTCTTTGCGAGCGGTCTCGTGTGGAGCGTCAGCATGAACCTGTACGCATGGTTCCTCGCGGCATTCCACGGTGCCGCGTCCGCGGGAACGTACGCGGCGGCGCTGGGCGTGGTAACCTTGATCAATCCTGTGATGCTCGGCATTCAGAATTTCGCGGGACCTCATATCATGCATGCCTTTGCCGAGGGTGGCCCGGACCGTCTTTTCAGGGTGGTTCATGGCACGGCGCTTCTCTATGGCGGACTGCTTGTGCTGTTCAGTGCGTCGATGTTCCTTTTTGGAGATTCGATCATCGCGATGGTGTATGGCGCGAAGTATGCCGGTAACGGCCTCGTAGTGGCACTGCTTTCGATGAACCTTGCTTTCAACGCGCTAGGGTTCTCCTTCTCGCGCGGACTATTTGCACTGGATGGCGCGTCAGCGGACTTCAAGGTGAACTTCGTAGCCCTTGGCTTCATGGTGATCTGCGGCGTGTGGCTTGCCCGGTTCTATGGACCGGCAGGCGCGGCCTTGGGACAGGCCCTCGCGAATTTCGTCGCGTCTATCGTTCGCTGGATGGCCTTTCACTCGGCTGTCCGTCGCGCCTCGCCGGCAGGTGCTGCGTCATGACGCCGGTTGTTCCATTTCCGGGTGATGCGCCAGCGGAACGGCGCCTGCCCTGGCTTGTGTTCCTGCTGCTCACGGCCGCCTTTTTCATCGCGCTCCACGATCCCATGCGCTCGTATAGCATTCAGGACGACTATCTTCCTTCGGAGGACACGCTGGAAAAGCACGCATCGGAGGGCAACACCAAACGTCAAGTAGGGTTTCTGATGGTTGGCGGGATAGGCGCGCTGATCCTGCTCGGATCGAACCGGCGTCCCCTCGAAATGCACGGTTTTCTGTCCTTTCTGATTCTCTTCTTCATGGCGTGGATTACACTTAGCATCACGTGGGCCGATCAGCCTGCTTTGACTGGCCGGCGTCTTATCGTGATCGCCACTCTAGCGACGGGCGCGTTGGCTGTGGTGACGCGAATGTCGTTGCGCGAGCTGGTCCTTTTCGTGTTCTTCAGTTCGCTCGCGTACCTCCTCGCGGGCATGGCGGCGGAAATCGCGCTGGGGACCTTCCGGCCCACGGTCGAACGATACCGGTTCGCCGGCACTATTCACCCGAACAACCAGGGCGTTAATTGTTCCCTGATCTTGTTGTCCGGCGTGACCGCGTTGCTGACCGAAAAGCGATGGAGAACGCTCTATGGATCCGTGTCTCTCCTGGCGGTCGTGTTCCTCATACTAACGAAATCGCGCACCTCGCTACTGAGCTTCGTGGTGGCGTTCGGGGTATTCGCCGTCATCGTGTTCGGCAACTCACGCCATTTCACCTACGTATGCTGTCTGGGCATCACGGCAATGCTGGGGCTCCTGCTGCTGGCGAGCGACGCGCTGTCCAGACTGGTCGCTGGCACAGTTCTCTTGGGCAGGACGGACCAGGACATCTCGGGCGCCATGACGCTTACGGGACGGCTTCCCCTTTGGCAGAATCTGCTGGAGTATGCCGCCCAGAGGCCCGTCCAAGGTTATGGATACGGCAGTTTCTTCACGGTCGAACACATCCAGGAAATCTCCGCGCGCCAGGGCTGGCCGATTGCCGAGTGCCATTCCGTGTTTTTGGAGGTGCTTCTCGGGCTGGGAATCGTGGGCGTGTCGGCCTATGCGCTGATCCAATTCCTCGGGCTTGCCCGAACGGTTTCGTACTACCGCGTGACGCGCGACCCACGGTATGCATTCCTCGGCGGACTGTTGTTGCTCGGGATCGTCGGGGGCCTGGCCGAATCGACGCTGCTGGTGCCGACGATGCAGACTTTCGTGCAATTCGTGACGCTGGCACAGCTCGCGTTCCAGGCGCCGGCGGATTCGATCCGGCAACACCTTCACGCCGCGGATCGAAGCAAGTTCAGCGCGCCGCCGTTTCACCGCCTGCGTGTCATTCCCAAACCCACGGCATTGGGGAAACCGTCATGAACGCCACGCTTGACACTCAGCCGCGCATGGAGAGCACACAGGATTACGAGCGCGACGTCCTGCCACGAATCATACTCGGAAGCGGATTTCAACCTGATTACGTGCGCGAAGTCGCGAATGCCTACGCGCGCATCGGAAAGCGAATTCAGGTGGTCGGCGGCGACATGCACGCCGCGCTGGCCTTTGAGGATGGGGTAACGCTTCTAAACTACCGTGGCAATGACAAACGCGAAACCAGCGCTGTCCGCGAACTGCTGAAGCTGGCGGCATACTATGGGCGATTGCTGCGGTTTGTGGCAGCCTCGCCGTGCCCGGTTGTGTACGATGTGAGCATCGGCCGGCCTCTTCTACGTTGCCTGTTGATGTACTCGATGTTTCGATTGCTGGGAAAGCGGATAATCTACACGGCGCACAACATCCTCCCGCACGATGGGCCGACACTGCTGAACCGGATCATCTACCGGATTATCTATCGTGCGCTGACAGACGCCATTATCGTTCACGGCCAGACTCTGAAAGAACGACTCATCGCAGAGTTTCAGGTTGCGCCGGACAAGGTACATGTCATCTCGCACGGAACGTACCACCCGCCCGATGAGCGCAACCTGACAAGAGCGGTGGCGCGCGACAGGCTGGGGCTGCCGCACGAGGCTCGTGTCGCGCTGTTTTTCGGATTGCAGCGCCCTTACAAGGGAACGGAGTTCGCGCTGCAGGCGCTTTGTGAATCGCCTGTCCCCGGACTGATCGCGCTCATTCGCGGTGACGCAGGAGACCCGGTCTATCGTGAGCGCCTGATGGGACTCATCCGCAAAGTGTCACTCCACGTGACAGTGGATGCCAGGTTGGAGCCGGTGCCCGAACCCGAGATGGAATTGCTGTTCAAGGCATCGGATATCGTCGTTCTGCCGTATCTTGAGGGAAGCCAGAGCGGTATCCAGTATATGGCGTACGCGTATGGACGGCCCGTCTTGGCTAGCGCGATAGGAAGTCTTGGGGAGTTCATCGTGCCGGGTTTGACGGGGGAGACCTTTCCAGGTGGAGATGCATCCGCGTTTGTGACCGCGCTACGCTCCATGGTGGCCCGCCTGGAGGACTATGATGAACGGCGCATCAAGAGCACGGCGTACACGGATTTTTCCTTTGAAGCGGCGGTACGCCGCGTCGACTCCATTTTCGAGCAGTTACGCAGGCCGGCAGGCCTCTCCGCATTTCTTGGGGGGTCTACGCCATGAAGGCGTTGCAGATTCACAACTATTACCGGTTCCGCGGCGGTGAAGACGCGATGTTCGAGAACATCTGCGGAATGCTTCGCGAAAACGGACACGAGGTCGTTGCATACGAAATGCGCAGCGAGTCTATCGAAGGCTTCTTCGGCAAACTGTCTGCCACGGTGAGCGGGGTATACTCGCGAGAGGCAAGAGCTGCAGCAGACGCCTTGCTCGTGCGGGAACGGCCCGATCTCGCCCACGCGCACAATCTGTATCCGCTTATTTCGCCATCGGTACTGTCAGCGTGCGCGGCGCGCGGGGTGCCCGTCGTGATGCGGTGTCCCAACTATCGCCTAGTTTGCCCGACCGCCGTGCATTTGCGCAAAGGCAGACGGTGCGAATTGTGCCGTGGCGGTAGAGAATATTGGTGTGCGCTGACAAACTGCCGCGGCAACATGGTGGAAAGCGCGGTGATGGCCACCCGGAGCTATCTGGTGCGCAGTCTGGGACTCATCACGGACACGGTAAGCATGTTTGTGCCCCCCAGTGAATGTGTGCGGCAACGGCTCCTGGAAGCGGGCATCCCCGCGTCGCGAATCCGCGTGATTCCGAACACGGTCGCCATTCCGGAAACGGCATGCGACGCGGCGGCGGGATCCTACGTGGCCTTTGCCGGACGCCTCAGCGAAGAGAAAGGCGTGCACACGCTCGTGGAGGCCGCGCGCATGCTGCCTGCCATTCCCTTCCGCATTGCGGGAGACGGTGCCCTTCTGGCCTCCCTCAAGGCAGGCGCGCCAGAGAACGTCGCGTTCATCGGCCATTTGGGACGCGAGGCCCTGGGGGCATTCTACGCCGGGGCGCGTATCGGCGTGGTGCCGAGCATCTGGCTGGAAGCCTTCGGCCTGGTCGCGGGTGAAGCGATGGCCCAGGGTCTGCCGGTGGTGGCGTCACGCATTGGCGCGTTGCCCGAGATCGTGGATGACGGCGTGACGGGGACGTTGTTTGCCGCGGGAGACGCAGATGATCTCGCAACGAAACTCGATGCCATGTGGGGCGACCCCCTGCGATGCAGGGCCATGGGTCTTGCGGGGCGCGAGAAGGTTAAGCGTGAGTACGCGCGAAGCGTGTATTTCGCGCGGCTGATGCGCGTGTATGAAGAGGTTCTTGGGGTGGAGTGCGCGGCCCGTATTCCAAGAGTCGAGCCGGCCCGCAGCGCGTAGCATACTTACCGCCGCCCTTCGAGGCAGGCTTCGAGTAAGAGGAGGTACAGCATGGACGTAGCAGTGATTACCGGATCGGGTGGACTGATCGGCGCTGAAGCGGCGCGCTTCTTCAGCCGCCAAGGGTTCCACATTGTCGGAATCGACAACAACATGCGGCAGGAGTTCTTCGGGGAAGAGGCCTCGACCGCCTGGGCTGTGGAACGCCTGACCGAGCAGTTGAATCTCTATTCGCACTATCCCTCCGACATCCGCGACTTCGCCGGCATGGACTCGATCTTCAGAGACTACGGAACGGACATCAAGTTGGTCATCCACACGGCGGCGCAGCCTTCGCATGACTGGGCGGCGCGCGCGCCTCTGGTGGATTTCGGCGTGAACGCCTGCGGGACCATCAATCTGCTGGAGTGTACGCGCCAGCACTGCCCGGATGCCGTATTCATCTTTACCTCAACCAACAAGGTCTATGGCGATGCGCCCAACTCGCTGCCGTTGCGCGAGCTCGAGACGCGCTTTGAAATCGCAGAGGGCCATGAATACGCGAAGGGCATAACCGAGACGATGTCCATTGACCAGTGCACGCACTCGGTGTTCGGCGCTTCGAAGGTGGCGGCAGACGTGATGGTCCAGGAATACGGCCGTTACTTTGGTATGAAGACGGCCTGCTTCCGCGGCGGCTGCCTCACCGGGCCGGGGCATTCCGGGGCGGAACTTCATGGCTTCCTCGCCTATCTCATGAAATGCTGCGTGCTGGGCAGGACGTACCGCATCTTCGGATACAAGGGAAAGCAGGTCAGGGACAATATCCACAGTTACGACCTGATACAGGCCTTCTATGCGTTCTACAAGAACCCCCGCGTGGCCGAGGTGTACAACATCGGCGGCGGGGTATACAGCAACTGCTCCATGCAAGAAGCGATCAAGCTGTGTGAGTCGATATGCGAGAAGCCCATGGACACCGTGTACGTGAACGAGAACCGCGTTGGCGATCACATCTGGTGGGTTTCGGGTTTGGCGAAATTCGAGTCGCACTATCCCGGCTGGAAGATTACCTACGACGTGCCTGCGATCCTGCAGGAGGTATACGAGGCGAATCTACAGCGCAGCGAGGCCGCGCCCGCATGACGAACGACTCGCCACGCAAGCCCTTGCGCATCCTGCTGGTGTCCAACCACCGGCGCTTTAAGATCAATTTTCGCGCACACCCGTGGGCACGCGAACTGGCGGCCCGTGGGCACGATGTCGATGTGATGTGCCACGCCAACACGGAGCGGTGGCGGACGCGGATCGAGCAGACGGACGGTTTTCGTATCATCGAGAATCCGGACCTGATGGTGGGGACGCTGCGCCAGGGGTGGGACCCCGTGTGTGCCTTGCGTCGCTTGATGTTCCTGCGCCGGGAAGGCCGTCACTATGACATCATTCATTGCCTGGACACGCGGCTGGCGGTCGTGTGGCCCGCACTGGCCTATGCGCGGCAGATGGGCATCCCCATCGTGAGCGATTGGATCGATTGGTGGGGACGCGGAGGTCTCATTCAGGAACGCCGTCCCTGGTGGTATCGGCGGCTTTTCGCCTGGATAGAGGTCTTTTTTGAGGAGGCCTATCGCAGCAAGCTGGACGGCCTGACCGCGATCAGCCACGCGCTCGTGGATCGAGCGGTCGATCTGGGCGTGCCGCGTGAGCGGTGTCTGCACATTCCCGGCGGGGCGAATCTGGGTGCTTTCGCGGATCTTCCCAGCAAAGCCGAGTGCCGCGCGGACCTCGGGATTCCCGCCGATGCCCCCGTGGTGTGTTTTTCCGGGTTGGACGTGCTCATCGACCTGGGAGTGGCCATTCGCGCGTTTGAGATTCTGCTGCAACGCGACCCGCGCACGGTGCTGCTTCTCGTGGGCCCAACGGAACGCGATGCGCGCGAACGCGTGTTGGACGCAGCTTCCCTTGCGAGTATCAAGGCCGTGGGGCCGATTCCCTATGGACAGCTTTCGCGCCGGCTTGCCGCAGCGGATGTGTTTCTCATGCCCTATACAAACAAGGTGAGCAATGTGGGCCGCTGGCCGAATAAAGTCGGCGACTACATGTGCGTCGGGCGCCCGACGGTGTCGAATCCAATTGGAGAGGTGAAGCGCCTTTTCGAACAGTACGGCATCGGTGCGCTCTGCGACGAGTCGCCGGAGGGCATGGCTGAGGCCGCTTGGGCGTTTCTGCAGGATCCGGCGCGATCGCGCGAGGTGGGCGAGCGCGCGCGAGCTGTCGCGAACGATGTGTTTTCATGGGAGAGACTCATTGTGTCTTTGGAGTCGTTCTACTACGACCTGGTCGAAGGCCGGTTGGATTGCTTACGCGCTGCGTGCAACTCCAATCGCGTTGTGATGAAAGGGCATGTCAGGAGTGCCGGCGCGCCCCGATAAGAAGGAGAAGAGACGATGCGAATCGCCGTTATTGGGACCGGGTATGTGGGCCTTGTAACCGGCACGTGTTTCAGCGAGGTGGGCCACGATGTGGCCTGCGTGGATATCAACGAAGTTAAGATCGCGGCCCTGAACGCGGGGGAGATTCCGATTTACGAGCCGGGTCTCGACGAGATGGTCCGCCTCAACGCCCAGCAGGGACGATTGACGTTCACAACGGACCTGAAGAAGGCCGTCGAACGCGCGCTCTTCATCTTCATCGCAGTGGGCACTCCGCCGCTGGAAGATGGCACGGCTGACCTGCAATACGTGCTTGCGGCGGCGCGTTCCGTGGGCGATTACCTCAACGGCTACAAGATCGTCGTGAATAAGTCCACGGTACCCGTGGGCACGGCCGGCAAAGTGTACAAGACGATCGAAGACGCGCTGCACGCGCGCAGGGTCGCGCACGCATTCGACGTGGTCTCGAATCCGGAGTTTCTTCGCGAAGGCTGCGCGATCGACGACTTCATGAATCCGGATCGTATCGTCATTGGCTGTTCCGATTGCCGGACCGAGGTTCTGATGAAGGAACTCTACGCGAGTTTCATACGGGACGGGCACCCGGTGCTTTCCATGGACACGACCTCGGCAGAGATGACGAAGTACGCGGCCAATGCCATGCTGGCATTGAAGATCTCCTTCATCAATGAAGTAGCGGCGATATGCGAGCGTGTGGGCGCCGACGTGGAGCAGGTGAGAAATGGCATCGGGGCCGACCATCGGATCGGATATCAGTTCATCTTCCCCGGTATCGGATATGGGGGGTCGTGTTTCCCGAAAGACGTACAGGCACTGGCCGGCACCGCGCGAGGAGCAGGCTTCGAGCCCCGTATTCTCACTGCGGTAGAGGCCGTCAACCAGGATCAGAAACAGTCGTTGCTGGAAAAGATATACGCCTACTACGGGAAGAACGTCGAGGGTTTGACCTTCGCGATGTGGGGGCTGTCGTTCAAGCCCGAAACAGATGACGTGCGCGAAGCGCCGTCGCTCGTGATCATCAACGCCCTGCTGGAAGCAGGGGCACGGGTCCATGTCTACGATCCGAAGGCGGCACGCGAGGCCGAACGCTACCTGGGGCCGCGAGGCCCGCATCTGGTCTACGCAGAAGACAGCTATGCCGCACTGAAGGGCTGCGACGCACTGCTGCTGGTCACGGAATGGTCCCTGTTCAAGAATCCCGACTTCGACCGCATGAAGTCGCTCATGAAATGCCCTGTGATTTTTGATGGCCGAAACGTCTTTTCGACGGACCTCATGCGCATGCTCGGATTCGACTATTACTCCGTTGGGCGCGCGCCCGTTCTGGCCTATTCTCAGGAGCGATCTCAGCGTTGGGAAGCGGCCGCGGGATGATGCGGAACGAAAGCCAGACACACCATGCGCGCATACGTTGATATCAGCATTGTCGTTTGCACGTACAATCGAGCGGACGTGCTTCGCGTGGCCGTCGATTCACTTTGCCGGCTCGAGACCGAGGGTCTCTTCACCTATGAAATCGTCGTGGTGGATGACGCGTCCACAGACAGCACGGCATCGGTGCTCGCGGCGCTTGCCGCCGGTGCTCCCTTGCCCATCCGGGCCATTCGCGGAAGCGGGGCTGGCGTCGCCGCGGCCCGGAATGCCGGTATCGACGAGGCCTGCGGCGCATTCGTCGCGTTCTTTGACGACGATCAGATCGCGGAGCCGTCGTGGCTGATCGAAATGTGGCGCACACTGAATGACAGCGGTGCGCCTTGCGTGGGCGGTGCACGCACCCTGGACCTTCCCGCGGATCAACTGAAGGCTCTGCCGCGCATCATCCGGCTGTACCTGGGAGAGATACCGGTGGAGTCCGAAATCCGGCCATGTGGGCGCGGGGATCTTCCTTGCACCGGCACCGTGTTGATGGAGCGGCGCGTCTTTCAGGCCGTGGGGCGCTTTGATGCCTCACTGACCCAAGGCGGGGAAGACACGGAGTTCTTCGCGCGGGTACGCCGCGCGGGCCTGGCGTGCTGGTATACACCCCGGTCGGTAGCGATGCACTTGGTGCCGGAGTACCGGCTGCGGGAGCCATACCTGAAGTGGGCAGCCATTCGCGGCGGCGAATGCTTCGCGCATCGCGATGCCCTCGAATGGGGCGTCGCGCGCCTGAGCGCGGGGGCGTGCATACGCGTGGCGCACGCGGTCCTCGCGCACGGCGCCATGCTGGTTTTCGCATCAATCTCTGGCGCGCAACAGGAAGCCCTCGCTCGGAAATGCCAGATTTGCCGGGCCTTTGCCTATGCGCGCACGGCGGCGCGCATGGCGTTGCGAAAGGGCGCCCACACGGAGCGCGGTTCCGTAGTCGAGTTTCGTAGCGAGCGCAAGCTCTTTTCCAAATATGGACAGTGAGGCACAGGCGCGAAGTATGCGCATCATTCAAGTGACGAATTGGCACCGTTTCGGCGGCGGGTCGGATTTCATGGCGCGGGTCACGACGGACCTCTTGAAGGATGAAGGTCACGACGTGCTGCTGCTGGCGCATGATAGCCGGACGCTTGACAGCAGCCTGCGAGGCAGGCTCAGCGCGTTCTGGAGGGGCATTGCGTCTCCGAAGGCGCGCGCTGAAGTACGCGATGCGCTTCGGGCATTTCGTCCAGACCTCGTGCACGTACATGAAGTCTATCCCTACCATTCGCCGTGGATACTTCGCGACTGCAAGCGGGTGGGCGTACCAGTCGTGATGACCTGTCACGATTTCCGTCTCACGTGTCCGGTGGCCACGCATCTGAGCCATGGACGTATTTGCATGCGTTGTGCGAAGGGCGGCACATACTGGTGCGTTCTGAAAAACTGCAGGGGCAGCGTCGCGGAAAGTGTCGGCTTCGCCGCCCGCGGCGCGGTCGCGCATCACATACGGCTGTTTCGCGACAACGTGTCGCTTTTCGTGACTCCGAGCCAATTCCTGCGCGACAGGCTTGTCGCTTCCGGCTATCCCGAGGAGCGTTTTGTGGTCGTGCCGAACATGGTGGAGCACGTTGCGGAGCCTGTCGCTTCAGGCGATGGCGCCTACATGGCCTATGCGGGGCGCATGGCGCCGGAAAAGGGGATTGACACACTGTTGGAAGCGGCCGCACTTTGCGGGCTTCCGCTCAGAATCGCGGGTGGCGGCGCGCCGCCGCTGGGAACTCGGCCGGTTTCACATTCGGTCGCGTTTGTGGGCTTATTGGAGAAGGATGCCTTGGCCGCATTCTATCGCGAAGCGCGGTTTGTAGTGGTGCCCAGCCGCTGGTGTGAGGTGTTTGGTCTCGTGGCGGCGGAGGCCATGATGCATGGACTACCCGTGCTGGCGGCGCGCAGCGGCGCCTTGCCGGAACTCGTCGAGGATGGTGTGACGGGCCTCTTGTTTGAACCAGGGAACGCACGCGATCTGGCAGACAAGATGACGGGCCTCTGGCATGACCCAAGTCTGCGCGTGGCGTTGGGCCGGCGGGGCCGTGAAAAGGCATTGGCGCAGTATTCATCGAACGTATACCTGACGCGGCTGGTTTCCGCCTATCGCGCGGCCATCGCGGGAGAGCGCCCGGAGACAGCTCTGGAACAGCAAGAAGCAGGAGTTTTGTAATGCGGCTGCCGTTTACACCGCGCACAGCGCCCCCGCCAGTGCATTTCGACATGGGCGGGGTCAAGTGCTCCACCCACACCATCCAACAGGTCGTGGACGAGGTGCGGTACCTCATGGACAATCCGGCGGCGAGACCACGCACCCTGTTGTGCGTCAACGCGCATATCTACAACCTCGCGCATGAGGATGCCAGCCTGCGGGAAACGCTGAATGCAGCACGTGTAGTTACGGCGGATGGCATGTCGATCGTCTGGCTGTCGCGCTAGTGGCGGAACCGCATTCCCGAGCGCTGTAACATGACCGA
>JADLCA010000008.1 GCA_020847495.1 Candidatus Hydrogenedentota bacterium
ATCGCTTATTTGCCGGAGCAATCCTTCAAGAGTTGAGCGGGCGGCGGTCCACCCGTCCCGGTTGTGAGATCGTTGATTCTGGGGCCGAATTCGCGCCGCCAGGGCGTTTCTGGAACGCAGAATCACGAAGGCGATACCGGAATCCACCGCGTCATCTTTCATGCCGAGAAAGGCTCCCAGCACGATCCCTCGCAGTTTCTGATCATCACGGAGCAACTGCACTCCCAGACAGGAACTGCGACGCCCAAAAGCTCCAGGGCGGTGAGCGCCAACCGCGCGCGCGCGCCCATGACGACCAGGGCTCGGGAGATGTGATATATCTCGAAATCGTCCTTGTGACCAATTCGCCGACATTTAGTCCCCAGAATCTACCTCACGGTAGATTCGGATGGCCTGTTCAGAAGGACTGGGAAGGTGGTTCAAAGCTGAGGCCACCCGCCCACCTCGTAGACTCTTTGGGGTTGCGTTCGGTGGTCGCACGCTGTGCGCCATCGTGATTGACGACATCAGCTCGCGCTCTGGCCTCCGCGAGTAAAACCGTGTCGTCAGTCTGCTTGACCTGGTCCTTGAGCCAGCACCCCAGCTACATCCTGAGCCGACTCAGCACGCTCGGTGGTTGGAACGTCAGAATCAGTAGACCCATATGTTAGTCTATAAGATCGGCACGCTTCTTGATGGTGGGAATTGCTCGATTCCTGCAAAGTGTCGGCACACTTTTTTGGGGTGCCTCCTTTCCGTATCGGCACGGATTCCGTAGGTCTTGTCGGCACGCTTATTGGGGGTTCCTTTTTTTCTGGTAGCGAGGATCGGAATGACTCGCGACGTTTCCGTTTCTCGTCGAGCCGTCGTTCCTTTGCGTCCGCGTATGCTTTTCGTTTGGCCTTCTCTTTGTCGCTAAATCGAAAATCTAGCCATTTCTTTGACGGAAGGAACTTGCGCGGTGAGCCAGGCCGTCCTGATTCGAGGTGAATTGCTCGCACAAAGAAGCCAACCTCCAAAATTCGCTTGATGGCGGCGAGGAACGTTGCTTCTCGGATCGTAACCTTACACTGAGCATACGTGTAGGTCATTCCCTCTTCGAGTGGCTCGTAGTCCCAGCGGGACAATCGCACATAACCCTGATACCAGTCGATGAGCACATCACGTTGAGTCGATTTCAAAGCGTTCCACGCGTCGCTCTTGAGCATTTCAAATGTCAGGGGGACGTTATTGCCGGTGCCCATGTATCCCAGGCGGTATTTCTTGAATTTCTTCGGTAATGCCACAGTTGCTCACCAGAGTCCAATCTCCGCGACCAGAGTCCCGCCGGGCGTTTGGGCGGCGCTTTTGACAGCGGAAATCTCTCGAGGGTGCTTAGACATGCTCTACCCTCACCGGACCCGCGTTCGTCGATTCTGGAGAATAATCGCTGTCAGGAAGTGGGGGTTTTGACTTTTTCTCGCGGGCCTTTGACAGGGCTTCGTTCAACTTTTGCCGGACTTCGGGGCTGATCTCCTTCTGAGGCCGGAACCCGCGGCCATCTTCGATACCTTTCCCGTGGCGATACGGCCACAAGGGGCAATAGGTGGACGTGCATTCCCGAACGGCTACGCGAGAGCCGCCCTTACATCTCACACACTCCTTCCCCATCGCCTTTTGGCGGCTCATGTTCGGATGCCCTCTCGACAGGTCTTTCCCGTGGCCCATGCGGAACGGCCAGAGAGAACACCCGCCAGGGTGAGTGGGATGGGCAGACGCGGTACACTTCCGTATTTCGCTTGGCACACCGCAGGTGCAATGCATGCACTGAGTGTGGATCGCTCTGGCCGGCTTCGGCGCTTCGTCCAGGGCGAAATCGTATCCGGTCGGGGTGTCATGCTTCTTTCCGTCAGCTTGTCGAGCATGGTTAGGGTGTACATCGGTCAGAACGCTTTTCACCGTCGCGATGGGTGCGTGCGTTTTGTCAAGGACAGCCATTACCCCACCTCGACTCGACGCTGTTCGATATAGGCGTCTAAATCCTCGACGGCGTACCTGATCGCCCTGCGTCCGCATCGAATATACGGAGGAGCGTCCTCTCGTTTCTTGCAGCGGCCCGTGCGAAGCCAAATTGCAGACATCCCGAGATATCGAGCTGCCTGTCGTTCCGTAAGTAGCCTTGATTCCGCTGTTTGCATAGCGACCTCCTGAGATTCTGTTGTCTCTACAGGAGATCGCGGCACAACTTTTGTGGCATGGGACACATCTTTTGTGACGGAGGGAAACGGAGGGTTCGAGTCAAATTCTCCACTCAACTTTGGGGTATGGCGTGTAAGAAAGTGTCTCGTCAATCTGGATGGTCGATTCTAAGTGCCTGACGAGTCCGTCCAATTCCTGGGGAAGGTTGTCAAGAAACCGTCTGAACTGGGTGTTCAGTCTCTTAATCAGCCTCTGTCCATACGTTTGCTCCAGGCGTGGACTGCCGCGCAAGTTTGTAGATTTGCTTAGTCGATCCTTTAGTTTTCCTATTTTCTCCTCGATTTCCTCGACACCTACGATGTCACTTCTTGACTCCGCGAGATGTTTCCGGTCCTCAAGATCACTTATCGCCTCCTTCATGTCTTGAATCGTCTTCCGGTCAGTGGCCTCCAACCGGTCACCACGAATGCCCAACCTTCCTCTGCGGGCCGCATGGACATCGTCGTGGCTCTCAGGCATTCGTTCGACTTCACTTGTAAAGCGGTTAAGCCAGTCAGGATCGGCCTTTAGAATCTCGTCGAAATCTTCCATCGGAAATGTCTGGTTCGGTGAACAAATCAATCGGTAGACCAAATCCGCGCCCTTGGATACCTTGACCACTGTTTCCTTGCCGCAAAATCGAACAAGATATCCATCACCCCGCTTCTGGAACATGTATTCAGATTCTCGTGAGTCCAATTCACGAACTGGTACTTCGGAGTCTTGCGAGGAGAACTCACCTTGCTCAGGCAACTGACGTGTATCGCTTTCTCCCGGTTCAGTTCTCTCAACCACTTCAATCGCCCCACCACCTGTTTGCGGGATCTTCGAACGCTCGTCGTTCAAATTTCGAAGTCCGCTATCCAGGAGGATTTGTGCCTCTACCAAAACACAAAACTGACGCGGTTCATCCTCCTTCGGTTTGGCGCCCACTGCCGGTCGAAGCCTATCGCGACGTGCGTCCTCCAGGCTAGCGATGCTGTCGATGTCCTCACGGTCCGAGTCTCGCGCGCATAGGACCTTGATTATCCGCTCACGTTTTTCGCTTGACTCAGGTTTTGGCGGGTCCCCAGCCCCCCAAGGGACGCCATAGTCCCCGTTCGGAAGCGTGCGCCGAATCCTCTCGGCAACCAGTTCAAAAGCGATATCGAGCAAAGGTACGAACTCTGTAGTGGATACCCTGACTGAGATCGGTCCCAAGGGAGTGTCGTCAGGCAGTCTGGGAGTAGGGTTCATTTCGACGAACTCGCACAGTCTAATTTGGGGTTCAATGACCTCGGGATCAACAATCAGAATCTCGATGCCGTCCTTCTTCATCTTGTCAGGCTCACCCTTGTCAGGCTCACCCTCGTCAGGCTCACCCTCGTCAGGCTCACCCTCGTTGATCGATTTCCTCTCTCCGAGGACGCGGAAAACGGACCACCATGACGTAGGGTTGGCGTATTTGCGGCCGAGCTCTGACGACTCACGCACGTCCCACATATGAAGATTCAGGGAATCGAGGTGCTCTTCAATTTCCGACTGCAATATGAGCAGATGGTAGTAATGCCTATAATTGCTCCTGAGTGCATGGAGATGTTTCAAAGGTCGCGTATTCACGTTTCCGTCAAATGCCCCTTGTCGGACGTTTCGAGTAAAGAAGCCTTGCCCCACCATTTGACAGGTGAATCAGCGCCAGTATGACGGGACTACTCGGACATCTTGCCCTTGGGAAATGGAACGATCTCACCGACCGGTCTTGCCAACAGTTCCACTGCCTTTTGTTTTACTTCGGGCGCGAGGTGGGCGTAGCGCAACGTCATCTTGATGTCGGTGTGACCTAACAGGTCGCGAACGGTGTTTAGGTCTACCCCTGCCATGACCAACTTCGAGGCGAAGTGATGCCTCATGTCGTGCCAGCGAAATCCAACAATCTGTGCCTCCTCCAATACGCCCTCCCAACTCGTATTCAAGTTATCGAGTCGCCCGCCGGTCTGATCGCTCTTGAAGACAAGCCCGTGCGTGCCAGTTTGCTCACGCCATTTCCTAAGTGTATCCAGTGCAACAGAATTCAGTGGTACATGCCTTGTGGTTTTGGTCTTTGCCGCAGTACCCTTCACGGTCAGTATGGCGCGGTCAAAGTCGATGTCTTCCCAATGCAAGTTGAATACTTCCCCCCGGCGTAGGCCGGTATGGAGGCTGAGAAGCACAACAGGGCGCAGCGTGTCAGCAAACGTCTGAGTTCGGAGATCGAGCAATTCCGCATAGCCACGCTCACGACGCCAATCGTTCGCACTAACGCGTTCGGCACGCAACGTACCTTCGCGTGATTCAAGAGCTTTCAGCAGGTTGTCTTCCTCCTCGGCAGTCAGATACCGGACCTTCGCCGCCCTGTCTTCTTTCAGTTGCTTCATTCTAGCCAGTGGGTTCGCGTCCAAGTATCCCCATTCCACGGCGCGGTTGAGAACTGACTTCAGCGCGACGATCTCTCGATTCACGGTTGAAGGTGCCTTCTTGTCTTGAATCCGCTTCGACCTGTGTCTCTCAATATCGCCCAGTCGTATGTCGTTGAGACGGGTCTTCCAGAATCCGGCGAACACGTTCTCGAGCCGGTCTATCGTTGCTTCCTGCGTCGACCTGCCGCCCAGCCAGATTGGCGAATAGTGGTCCTTGATGAAACCGCCGAGAGTGGGTATCTCGCGTTTTCTTTCGTCGCGGGGATCAATGCCTTTGGCTGCCATCGACAGCTTGTTCTGGGCCCGCTTCCTGGCCTCGGTCGGAGTAAGTGAATCGGCGGGTGCGATCTTCAGTCGTGCTCGCTGGCCGCTTGGCAGGCGATATCGGAGATACCATGTCTTTGAGCCACCAGGCTCCACGCGCAGCGACAGACCGCACACTTCAGAATCCGCCACCTCATATCCATTCTCGCGAGGCCGAAAGGCCTTTATCGAGGCGATGGTGATCTTGTTACGTGGCATGAGTGGCCCTCAATTCTGTCCCACATCTGTCCCAATCATTAAAATACCACGTAATGCAATTGAATACAATACAATTCGTAACATATTATATCTAAACGCGTTAACAAACTATTCGCAAACGAGCAAAAACAAGGGAAAATGGCCCTTTTCACCCTGTCACGGCAGAGGTCGCGAGTTCGAGTCTCGTCGTCCCCGCCATATAAGATACTGAGAGCCAAGGACCTCACGACAAGGTCCTTGGCGCTATTTTTGTTCGGCCGATTCGAATCCACTGTGCGGTTGGCCTGTTTCCGATGGATCTAAGCTGCCTTATTCCCGCGGAGCAGCCCAAGCATGGCCACCACATGAAACGCTGCCATGGGCCAGAATCCCAATCGGACTATTCTCCATTCCAACGGACAGGCGGTCCATTCAGGGAGGTTTGTTCCCGGCCCAATTAGGTATTCTTCAAGAAGCGCGGGACTCGCGTAGTCGTCATAGATGTCGTCGAGCGCCAGGAAGAAGGCTGCCAGGCAGAGAAGCGAAATCATGCCCAGGCACAGGGTCATCCTTTTCAGCACTGTGCCGTTCACGAGAGTCTCCTCTTGAGCATCGCATTTACTCCGCGACGGTTACTGCAAGCGTCGTGTGCACTTCCGAGCCGGGCCTCGCCGCAGCCCAGTACCACGCGCTGATGTCGGGCCACGAGGGCGCGTCCTGAATCCAATCTTCGAGTGCGCCGCCGCGCGCTTCACGGGAGATGCTGAAATAGCATTGCCGGACCTCCAAGCGGCCGCCCCCCGGCGGAATGTACGAGAAGCGGCTCCACGTGTGGCCGTCAGCGTCGCGTAGCGAAGACCGCGCCTCGCAGCGGCCTCCCATGGCAAGGTAGCAGTTCTCCGCGGAGTGGAGGTCGCGTGTTACGGCGGTACATGTCCGGAGCAGAAGCGTCTGCCCCGTGCCTTCCACGCGGAATTGCGCCCACTGCCCCGGGAAACCGCGCAGGTGTTTCTGCACACCTTCGGATAAGGGCAACGGTTGAAGTGCGTGTCCCTGCCAGGTTTCCGGCCACACCACGCGCACTTCCTCCGCTGCGCTGATGTTTGAAACCGGGAACACGAGTAGCGGTGCGAGGGCCGCCAACACGCACGCCATGCCAAGCAGTCCAATCGTTCGCGGTCCCGCCGGTGACGAGGTTTCCGCGCCCCGTTGCCGTTGCAACCGGCGCAACTCGCGCCTTTTCATGAATGCGCCAAGTCCCGCCAGCACGAGTGCGCATTCAATAAAGACAACGATTCCGATGACTGCGTGAACTTCCGTTTCAGGCGCGCCGATCACGAAGAGCGTCGCGGCGCGGTGCGCGTTGCCCAACACGGCGATGACTCCCGCGGCTGCCACGAGAGCGAGCGTGGCGCGCGGCCGCAATCGCAAGAGCACGGAAAGCGCCGCGCCCATCACGAGAGCGGACGTGAGCATCTTGACGCCGCTGCATGGCGCGTCGATCTGGTAGACGTTGATACCGTCCGTCAACGCCGTGCCAAAACTCTGAGCCATGGGACCCAGCATCAGCGCCGCAATCCACGTGGAGACGAAACGCAGGGGATAGCCTACGAAGAATTCCACGGATGTCGAGACGTGCATCGATAGCAGCAGCAGGATGCTGATACCCCATGAGCGGGACCGCAGCTTATCGGGTAGCAGCCCTAACAGCGTGCATGCGAGCGCAGCGGCGGCCAGTTCGCAGGACACCAATTGCGGCACACGTGTAAACACGAGGGCATAGATAAGCAGCAGCGACGACGCCGTCAGAGCCCAACCGCGCGCAAACCGCAGTCGCAGATCCTGCCGTTCGAAAGCCATCAGGGGCGCGAGCCATACCAGGAGGAGCGCCCCAGCGAAAACGTACGCACTGAGGGGCGAACCCCAGCCTTTGGTCCAGCGATCCCACGTATGCAGCCCGGCGCCCCAACACGCCGCGACGATAGGCACGGCTGCCAGCAATATCACCGTCCCGTAGGCGAGCAAATCTCCTTCGCCTTGCGGCCTCACCCGGGTACGCTCCATCGCTACACTGTCTGGCATTCCCACGGAATCAGTTCCTCAGCAACATCCGCGCGCGCGTTTGCCGCACCGCGACCATCAGCAGCATGGCAAGCACGACGAGTAGTAGTGCCCATTCCTCCGGCTCGGGGATACCGGGAATGGCTTCCTCATGCTTCGTCGGGTCGAGTCCGTGCCTTTCATATTGCTCCTTGCGCTCAAGCACAACCGCACCAGTCAATGGCGTGACCAGTCGCGCCTCCACCGCCAAGGTAGCTGTCTCGCGCTGCAACGACGCGTCGTGCGAAAGCATGGCCTTGCGCACTTCATCGTTCACGGCGAGACGAACGAGGTGAGCTGACCCGAGCCCTTCCGCCAGCGGCGCGCCAGGGAGCATCGTGGTGGCGACAGCATACTCCTGCGCGACGTCCGCGCCGGTCAGGTGCGTGGCCGTATAGCGCAAGGTCTCATCGAGAGTTCCAAGCACCGGCACCCGTTCGAGAAACGCGGACCGGCCAAGCTGCTCCAACGCCCGGTTTGGACCCGGCACGGCCTCTACCGCCAACACGCGCAGAGCGCCCTCATCGCCGCGCATGGAATGCCAGCGTTCCCACTGCCGCAGAGATTCCACCGAAGATAACTCGACAGGTAGCGGGCCGTGGACCCACAGAATCGCGCCCCCCTGTGAACCCACGATATCAAGCGCGCGCTCAATGCCGGGGAGGGGGTCGCAGCCGCCCCGGTACTCACGGGTCCCCAGCCAATCCGACAGCGCGGCAGATGGCGCGATGGGCACATCGGAGAACACCTCGACGGCGTGTCCCGCGAAGACCGCGTCCACACGCGCGTTGTCCGGCAGGGCATCCACAAAGGCGGCCCAGTCAACGTGCGCATGCTCCTTGCTGCTTGAACCATCCACCACCACACACAGCAGCGGCGCAGATGGCGCAGCGGGAGACCCCTGCGTCGTCATCTCCCCGAAGATCGCGCCGAGTTGTCCCGCGTATCGCACGGCCGCGGGCGAGCCGGATTCGACGACGATCACCGCATCGCCGCGTTGGATATCCGCATCCTTCATCCGCGCGTGCAGCGCTATGCTTCCCCTGGCGCCCGCCTCTTGTGTCATGCGAGGGGCGCTTGCGGTGATTCCCGGATCGCACTCCACCCATGAAACATGCTCAAACTCCGGCGCAATCGTGAAATTGCGTTCCGAAATGAACGGCATGCGCAAATAGCTCTTCCCGTCGCGCACGATGAGCGGCGCGGTAATGCCCATTTTCAGCTTCATCGTGCTGCCCGGCTGAATGGGAAAACACTGCAGGAGGAGGGTGTCTGGCCCCACGACATTCAGTAGCGCCGGATCTCTGCGCTGCACAACGGCGACCTGTTGATAGGCCTCGCGCACCTGTTGCCGCGTGCCGAAGGCCGCCTCGCGGTCCTCTCCGTCTATCCACAGCGTGAGCCGGCTGGCAACCCCGCCGTGTGGCAATTCGATCTGTGCCCGCGCCTCGCGCTGCCGGTCGGACACGTTCTTGAACTCGATGGTCCACTCGAAGTACCCAAGTGCCGGACTCGACGGGTCCGCACCAAGGCGCATGATCTTGCCATCCAGATGACTTGCGTTCAGACTCAATCCATGCACACGCCCCGCCACGGCTGTCCCGCCGACTTCGCTGTCCGCGCTGCGCTCTTCTTCCCACCAGTCTACGGAACGCGTCCGGAAGGTCGAGCGAATGTTCGGCCGCGGCACGCTGTTGTACGGCGTGCCCGTCAGGCGGAAGTACAACTCGCGGTAGTGGGTCAGGTTATCGATGTCCTGCGTGTCCCAGCGCCGCGTGGGCCCGATGCCACGGACGACTGGCGCGTAGCAGGCTTTAAGCAGCTCATTCTCCAGATTCAGCGTCTCGATCCACCAGATCCCGCGGTCGCGCGTGGCGGCGTCTTCCGAGAGCGTCATTTGAAGGACTCGGGTGCCGACAAACTCTGGACCTGCGTATCCGGCCACCAGCAAAGCGACAAGCGCGCTGCCCAGAATGGCCCGCCGCGTGGCGTATTGGCGCTCGACACCCAACTCCGGCAGAAACCGAAACAGCATTTTCATCTGATACCCGCTGGCAATCATGCAGGCCATAGGCGCGAAGCCCATCAAGCCGAGTCCGTAAGCAATCAGCGCAATGATCGAGACAGGCAGAATCGGGATGTACACGAGGAAATACACGAGGGAAAGCGCGAAGGCATACGAGTTGAGGAAGAATGCCCAGCCCGCCCATTTCGGGGCGTGACCGTCCCGCGCCTTTTTGAGGAAATGATCCACAGTCCCGATCGACAGGAGCAGGAGCACGCCCGCCGCCACGTGCCACATCGTGGGGATAGGGTCGATATACAGCTCCGCCATCGCGCCCAGCAGGATCTCGAATCCCAGCGCGAAGATCGGCAGTCCCAGCGCGAAGAGGTAAATCAGTGTGCGTGCCCGGCTCCCATAGGGTCCCTGAGCCACAGGCGAGCCGCTCGCGAGGCCCGCTGTGCCCGGTTGGGCAGACGGAGTCATACGAGGTGCTCTCTCGGCGGTGCTGCCGCTGCCTCCAACCACTTCTGCAGGCGTGCCGAGGGCGGCCAGGGTGCGCCGCAAGTGATCGAGGGTCACCACGCTGCCGGAAGCATCCTCCGTTTCGGTCGTGATGTGGACTCTCAGATCATCGACAATCTCCTGGGCATCGTCACCCTGCGCTTGCGACAGGGCCCTGATCTCCCCCAGATACTCGTCAAGGTTCTGTTTCGCCTCGGGTGTCCAATTCGTCATGGTTGTGCTCGCTTTCGACTAATTCCCCGACACCTTCCACCAACTCACGCCAATACGCGCCCATCAACCGCACGGCTTCACGGCCGGTGTCGGTGAGCGCGTAGTACTTCCGGACAGGACCCAGAGAAGACTCTTCCAGGCGAGACTGCAAGAGTCCCGCGCTGCGCAGACGGGACAGGAGGGGATAGATGGTGCCTTCGGTAATGACAAGGGCCTTGATGCCCGCCAAATGCTTCACGAGGTCATAGGCGTGCATCTCGCCTTTGGAGAGCGTGGCGACGATGCAGAGTTCCAGCAGCCCCTTGCGGGCCTGGGTAACCCAATTGCTGAGGTCGAAGTTTTGAGAGGTCTCGCTCATCGTTGCACCGTTCTCAGGTTTAATTCTAATACAAACTACCTTGTTATGCAAGACCGATTTTGGGCGTTCCTCATGGGAGTTATGGGAAGAACAAGAATTCTGGGAGGTTCGTAAATTCTAAGTTATTATAAATAAATAACTTATACGAAAAAACAAAGGGACACGGTCACGTTGATGGGTGAGCGTGTCCCTAGATGATCAGTGCTCGGATTGAGTCCTACTGCTGGGGCGCGGGCATGTTGTCCCTGTTCTTGGGCCAGGCAGACTCCAGGATCGCGCTTTCCTCGAACACGATGTGGAGGATGGTCGTGCGCACATTAGTCGTACAGATGATGTGGATCTTCCCGTCCTTCGTCTGGATAGCGTAGGGGTACGCGTAGGTGTTCTCTCCGCCCATGATGTCACGCCGGTACGGATAGGTCTTGTCCTCGTCCGTGGAAATGGCCACGGTCAGTGGCGACCGCTCGTTCATATTGTCGTTGTACACCAGCAGCAGATGTCCGTTCTCCAGGCGGAGAAACGCGACTGCGGAATTCGGGTTGAGAAACTGGCTGTCCACCGCATCAGACCACGTGTGGCCACCGTCGTTCGATTCGGCGCGCAAGGTGTACCCCTTGTCCGTGGGCAGAAAATTCCCGCCGCGCCGGATGTAGGCAACGAGATGCGTGTCGCTCAGTTGCGCGGGCTCGGCCTGAAGATTCCCTGTGGGCGAGTGGATCAGGTTCGTCTGCGTCCACGTCTTCTCCTTGGGGTTGTAACGCATGAAGAAGGAAGCCGTGTCCTCGGCCGTGCGCTCGATGTCCTCGCCCGTCTCAAAGTACATGGGGAGGAGGTAGTCGCCATCGTTGAGCACGATAGGCCTTCCACGCACCATCGACCCCTCCTGGAAATGAAACATGAAGGAATCCGACCACGTGCGGGCGCCGTCCTTGGAGATCTTGGCCTTCACGCGCGCGTTGGACCACGTCGGGCCGTAGCGATTCACGTAGAACAGCCAGACGACGCCGTCGGGCGCCTGCCAGACCACCGGATTCCCCTCGCCTCGATCTGGGGTATCGGCAATGGCTACGGGAAACGTCCATTGCGTGTCGCCTTTCACCAGACGCGAGCCATACACGGCGGTGTCGTCTTCATACTCGCCTGAGCCGCCGTAATACGCGACGTAGAGGTCGCCATTATCGAGTTCCGTGATCGACGCGGGATGCTTGTAGATCCCGGGGTGCTCCGAACCAAAGATCCGATAGCACTCGACATTCGTCTTCAGGCGCTCGTCCGCCGCACCCGCCGCAATCGCGGCCACGCAGAAAAGAGCGAGTCCCGTTGCAAGTAACCGATCCATCCCAACCTCCTGTTTCATGTGACCAGACTATGATGACCGAACATCCCGCAGAATATCCCGAAGCCAGCGCGTGTGACAAGCCTACGGCCGAGTTTCCAGCCCAGCAGCCACCGGATCCTTCCAGGGTTCCGTCATGTCCACGCGCCACGTGTCCAGGGCGTTGCGCCATGTTTGCCACCGCCGGGTGAGGGCCTCCTGGACTGCCGCGTGCCGCGCTTCGCAAGCGTGATTCCGCAGTTCCTGCGGATCATTCTCCAGATTGTAGAGTTCTTGATAGAGCGGCTGCGGTTCCACGTAGCGGATGTATTTCCAACGCCGCGTACGGATGGCCTCGCTCGCGGGGATGACGGGCGTGCGCGACCCGCCAAAGTGGTGTTCGAAGAAACACTCTGTGCGCCAACGCGGATGCTCGCCGCGAACCAAGGGCCCCAAGTCGCGCCCTTGGAGCGGCGGCGGCACGGGCGCGCCCGCGAACGAAAGCAGCGTAGGGGAGAAGTCGATGTTCAGGGTCATGGCGTCGCAACGCCGGCCACGCAGGCGGCTACGCACACGCGGATCGTGGACAATGAGCGGCGCACGAATGGACTCTTCGTGCATAAGCCACTTGCCCGCGAGTCCCCGCTCGCCATTGTAGACGCCCTGATCGGAAGTAAACACGACGACCGTGTTCTGGTCCAGGCCGTTCCTTTCCAGTGCCGCCATGATGCGGCCGATGGCAAGGTCCATCCCGGTAATCAAACGGTAGTAGCCTTTCACGGAGCGCTGATATGCCTCGGAGGTGGAGAAGCGCAATTGCCAGCGTTTGCGCCCCTCGGACACGCGGTTGAATTCCGGCATTCGGTTGTAGAAATACGGATGCGCCTGCGACGGTGGCGGTATCGTGATGTCCTTGTACAAGTCTTCAAGGGCCGGATCATAGAGATACTGCCTCAGATCCTCATCTTGCACATGCGGCGCTTTGAAGCTGACGGACAAGCAGAACGGTTTGCCCTTGGGCGCCGATTGAATGAACTCGATGGCCTGGTCGCCCATTATGTTGTTGAGATGTGGACCGGGCTCGCCCTCCGGGAAGTACTTTCCCTGGCCGGGGAACCCCTTCCAATAGTCGAATTGCGCTTCCGGCAGATCCCCGCCGAGTCCCCATTTTCCAATGAACCCCGTGTGGTATCCCGCCCCGCGTATGCGTGCGGGATAGCACAAATCCCAGAGAGCGGGGGAGAGGGGCAGCGAAAAATCCTCGATACCGTGGCAACGCGTGTGCAGCCCGGTGAAGATGCTCGCCCGGCTCGTCATGCAGATGGGCGTCGTTGAAAAGTGATTCGTGAAGAGTGTGCCGTTCGCGGCCAGCGCGTCGAGGTGCGGCGTTTGGCAGATCGGGTTGCCCGTGCACCCCAGCGAATCCCAACGCTGATCATCGCTCAGCAGGAATACGATGTTCGGACGCTTGTCCTTGGCGACCGTACGCGTGGCATACGCGCGGGGCAGTCCCGCGGCCAAGGCCGCACCCACACAGGCGTTTCGCAGAAGATCCCGGCGTGTCAATCGGTTCATGGTCTTCCCTTCATCGTTTCACGTCTTAATGACGGCGCTGTGGCGGCGATTTCGGCATTAGGACCGCACGAGGAACATCCCCCTCGGCACTTCGTGCCTGCCCCCTTCGACGGGGGATGCGGAGCGCGTGTCCTTCGGGCCGCGCATTCCTAGCGCCATGAGTCCATGTGTTGCCATTAATCTGCTCGATTATACACACATATAGCATTGCATAATTCCCCCTTTGAAGGGGGTGTAGGGGGATGTTCTTCTCTTCTCTTTTCTTTCACAAACATCAAACATTGCCCTGCGCCAGCGCGTCCAGTTCACGCTGGTAATCCTCCGGCGTATCCATATCACGCAGGACCTCCGGCATGTCCACCGGCAACCGATGCACGCAATCCGGGTTTCCGTAGATGAGCCCCCGCAGACCCGTGCCGTCGAAGTGGGTCATGACCTCCTCGCGATAGCGCATCGAAATGATGATGGGATGTCCCGTATCGTCGTCATACAAGGGAACCACAATATCTTCCGCAGCGCCGCGAAAACCGCGAAGGAGGATGTTGACAAGTCTACTGGAAACGGAAGGTTGATCGCCCAGCACGACCATGAACGCTTCCGCCTCGGGATGAACTTCCTGAAGCCCGCGCCGGATCGACGTCAGCATGCCCTCCTTGTACCGTGTGTTTTCCACAACCGTCAGCGGCTTGTCCGCGAGCACTGCTTTCACAGCCTCTGCGTCGTGCCCCGTCACCACGATGGTCTGAGAAACTTCGCTGGCGATCACCTGCCCAACAATGTGCTCGATCACGGTTCGCCCCCTGTACGGTAGAAGAAGTTTCTGCCGGCCCATGCGGCGCGATTCGCCCGCGGCGAGCACGATGGCCGCGATCATGGGGACACGAATTCCGCGAGCGATTTCGCGGCGCCCGCGTGATGACGACGCACGGCCACCAATTGCGAGGCGATGCTGACGGCGATCTCCTCGATAGTGAGCGCGCCGATGTCGAGTCCCACGGGTGAATACACGCGCTTAAAGTCCGCCTCGGTGGCGATGCCTTCTTCGAGGAAACCCTTGCGGATGATGTGGACCTTGCGCCGGCTTCCGATCATTCCGATATACGCCGCGGACGAATGGATGCACGCCTTCAAGACAACGCCATCGTGGCGGTGTCCTCGCGTGACGATGAGAATGTACGTTGCGGGCGTGATGGGAAACCCGGCCACGGCCGCCGGGATGTCGGCGCAAATGGTCCGCACGCCTTCGGGATACAGGGCCGCCTCCGCGAAAGCGGGCCGGTCATCCACCACCACAACTGCAAAACCCAGCCGGTGCGCGAGCCGCGCCGTCGCCTGCCCCACATGGCCGCCGCCTGCGATGATGAGTGTGGGGGAGGGTTCGATGGGTTCCAGATACCATGTGCCGGTCGCTTCCACGAGCGCTGGCTCCCCGCCGCTCAGGCATTGAACGAGCTGCGCCGTGGGCACGGGCGCATCCGGCTGCGCAAACTGGCCCTCTTCGCGCCACTCGGTCGCCCCGATATGGTCTGGAGCACCTGAAATACGCGTGAGGAGCACACCCCGCTTGCCGGCCCCAACGGCGGCTATCGCCTGCTCGTACACCGAACGGTGACGCGCGGGACGCGGATCCACGAACACACGGACACGGCCCCCGCAGATCAATCCGTCATCCCATCCGTAATCATCGTCCAGATTCAGATCGAAGCAGAACGCCTTCCCTTCGTCCAGGGCGTCGAGTGCACGCCGGCGCGACTCGGCCTCCAGGCAACCGCCGCCCAAGGTGCCGTGGATGGCCCCTTCCGCAGTGAAAAGCGCACGGGCGCCGGCTTTCTGCGGAGTGGATCCCGCCGCGCGGATCACAACCGCGACGGCAAAGGCCTGGCCTTTGTCAATAAGCTCAACAGCTCTTGTGAGAATACCCATGCTCGCAGATTCCCAGGTGTTGGCATTGCCATGCATTCCAAGTCTAGTGGCCGGAGACCCGCGTATCAACCCCTGCGGGACGTGTGCGGGCCGGGTGACGGGCCGCGCGCACCTGTGGTATACCTTATCCAGGGTTTCAAATGGGGGAAGCCAGACAGGGGGAAGCCATGCCAGATTTCACATGCGAGAACTGTGGAAAGCAGTTGCACCTCTCAGACCTTTGGGCCGGCCAAACCAAGACCTGCGTGTGCGGACACCAGTTTGTCGTCCCAGGGAGCGCACCCACCTTCCGGGCAAAGCTGAACAATGAGGCCCCCGAACGGCCTAAACGCTCGAACAAATCTCTGGTTTTCTCTGGCGTCGTGATACTCGCGGTGGTCGCTGTGGGCATGGTGCTCGCCGAATTGCGGAAGCAAAGTGTGATCGTGCCGGAGGACTTCGCGCACGTGGAGCGGGGTGCCTCGCTGGCTCAGGTTCGCGATGCCGCCGGCAGCGATGGGGAAGAGGTGTGGACCAGTACCGGCATCGAGTCGATGGCAATCATGATGCCCCTGAGCGCACCCGGAGCTGTCGCGGTGGATTTTATGGCTGACAAGGCGAAGAGTGCGTACCTGCCCCAAGCCTCGACCGGTTCCCCGGCGCCCGCGAGCGAAGTCAACACGTTGCCGTCGGGATACTACCGCTGGCTCAACAGCGATGGAACCGGACTGCACGCGGTCTTTCTTGGCGACAAGATGATCTGGTCGCTCTACGTGGACGAGGCCATGGCCCTGCTCATCAAGGAAATGGACAAACCGGCAAGCGAGTAGAAGCGCGCTGCGCACGCAGTCAAGAATCGCCAGAATCCACAACATTTGGGTTAGTCGCGATGCTCGCATTCCCTCATCCCCTGTGCTAGACTGAATTCGTGCTTGACAAGGAAGCACGCGCTGTGATTAGGCGTCGATTCCAGATTATCTACATCCTGCCTTCGCGGTACGACGACGACGGTTACGTGCGCCGTTACTGGCGCGGTGTGCTGCCCTCCAATACCCTGGCCTGCCTCAAGAGTCTTACCCTGGCCGCCGCCGAAGCGGGCGAACTGGGCGCGGACGTCGACGTGTCCGTCGAGATTTACGACGAGACGGTGCAGCGCCTTCCATTACGGCGGATCATCAAGCGCTATCACGATGGTCATGAGCGCATCATCGTGGGATTTGCCGGAGTGCAAAGCAACCAGTTCGCGCGCGCGCGGGACCTCGCCTTCCGCCTGAGAGATGAAGGCATCCCCGTGATGATCGGCGGATTCCACGTAAGCGGGATTCTGTCGATGTTCGATGAGCCATCGCCGGAGCTGCAGGCGCTGCTCGATCGCGGCGTCACCCTCGTGCGCGGCGAGGTCGAATCGCCGGGCGTGCTGGCGGAGATTCTACGCGACGCCCTGGATGGCACGTTGAAACCGATCTACAGCGTTTCGCCGCCGCCGGACATCCGCGACGCGGTGGTCCCGCAGCCCGACCCCAAATACTTGAAGCGCTTCGTATTCCACAACATGGGGACTATAGACACCAGCCGAGGATGCCTGTTCAACTGCTCCTTCTGCACGATCATCAACGTGCAAGGCCGCAAGATGCGGAGCCGGTCCGCAGAATCCATTCTCGCGAGTATCGAGACCAACTACGAGCGCGGCATCAACGTCTACTTCTTCACGGACGACAACTTCGCGCGGAGCCCTGTGTGGGAAGAAGTGCTGGCTGGCCTCACGCGCATGCGAAAACAAGGCCGCGATGTGAAATTCATGATGCAGGTGGACACACAGGCCTGGAAGATACCGGGATTCATCGAGAAAGCCGAGGCAGCGGGCTGTTATCTCGTATTCGTGGGCATGGAATCCATCAACGCGGAAAACCTGGCGTCTGTCGGCAAGCGCCAGAACAAAGTCTCCGAATTCGCGGACATGGTGGAGGCCTGGCACCATGCGGGTGTGCTGGTCCATGCCGGCTACATCATCGGGTTCCCCCATGACACGCAGGAGTCGGTTGAGCGCGATATCGCGTTCCTGAAAGACACCATCAGGGTCGACGAAGCCTCTTTCTTTATGTTGACGCCACTGCCGGGCTCGCGCGATCACCACGATATGGTGGTGCGCCATGTGCCGATCGATGCGGACCTCAACAACCTCGACAGTTTCCATGAAACCTTCCGGCACCGGCGCATGGCCCCCGGTGAATGGTACGCGACGTACCGGGCCGCTTGGGACGCCTTCTACAGCGAGGAGAACATCGTCAACATTCTCCTGCGTGTCCCCGACGAGAAATACTGGCAGGTATTCTGGCTGAGCCTGTGGAATCGCTACGCCTCGTTGCAGGGGAGTCACCCCATGGTGACGGGCTGGGTACGATTCATGAGGCGAGACGAGCGGCGTCCTGAGTTCCCGAGAGAGAGCGTACCGCGGTATGCCGTGCGGCGGTTGAAAGACTGGGGCCGTTTCGCAGCGTTGCTCGTGCGCTTGTTCTATGAGTTTCAGGAAATCTGGCTGCTCACGCGCAAGAAGAACGATCCGCGCTGGGTTACGCTCGCCGATCTCCGTACGAAATGGGGTGAGGCCCGCTGCCGCCTGATGGAATGCGATCTTAGCGGACATCGAGACGCGGCGGTCGCGGAATTGCGCGCGCTGCTAACCGCGGCATCGCAGGGTCTGACCCAACTGAGTGATTGCGGGAAGACCCTCAGCACTCGCGCGCGCAAGAAGTTGCGCGCGAAAACAGATGAGATTGACGCGTACGTGCGGTCCATCGACGTACCCACGCCCACGTGGCAGCAGATCGTACAGGCCGAGCGCTATGTGAGTGAGAGTCTGTTGGCGGGATACGAGGAAGTTGCGATCCGGTATGTGGCGCAGCGGCGCCGCTTCAACGCATACCGGCACGAGGTATGGACGCGCCTTATCAGCGGCAGAATCCTCACGCTGAACCTCTCGCCAATTCCCCGGCTGCTATTGTTCGAAGTGCTCATGGGATTGCGCTTCGGAATGTCGTTCCTCGGGCGGTTCTGACAGGAGTTTGCGCGTGGCCTGCCAAAAGGCAAACTGGACCAGTTAGGACACAGGCGAGGGCACGTGTCTCTCATCATGCCTACATACCTTTCAACGCGGCTTCCATGTTGCCGGTGAAGAATTGGACCATTTCCTTCGTGGTGATCAATGGCAGCTTGGTCAACGCGCTGGGCGGGCACCCGGCCTTGTAGGTTTGGACGCTGATGTCGAAGCCGGCTTTGTTCAGCGCGTCCGCAAAGGCCTTGGCGGGTGGGAGGTCGTGAAAGTAGATTCCCGCGAGATGCCGCCTGCCCTCGATGGCGCAGACAAGATGCGAATAGCGATCCCCCAGATCGCGTAAGGTCGCCTCATACTCTTCACCCACGGCACTGGTGATTGCCGCATTCGCTTCCGCCCAGCGCATGGTCACGAGGTAGGAGAGGGATGCGATTTCCTCCTGACCATTTGTCACGAGTGCGCCAAACTGCGGCAGGTTGTCCATTGACGCATTGAACAAGATGCGCGACGCGGGATACTCGCCGCCAGGAAAGCCCTTGCCAACCGCCACGAAAGTGGGCTTGATGCCATATTCGCGGAACAGGAAGAGGCTTGGACTCCAGATGCAGGACTGGATCTCGTCAACAACCGTCGGCACGTCGTGCTTCTTGCACAAGGCGTACGCCTGTTTCACAAATGCGGGAGTGAGCCGTTTACCCGCGTAGTTCATGAGGATGAGTTCGTGGAAGAATCCCGCGATCTTATAGGGATTCTTCTCATATTGCGCGAAGACGGACTTGAGTTCCTCCAGGTTGTTGGGCCGCACGCTTCGCACGATCAGTGCTCCCTGCTTCTCCAACGCGCTTCGGAGATCGCCCCACATGCCACGCATGAGCTGTGTGATCATCGTTGTGCCGTGATAGTTTGCTTGAAGTCCTCCCTCGTCATCCCCCATTACGATAAGTACGGGGATGCGGCCCTTGTACTTGGGTTCGGGCGAATCTCCTTGCGGCTTGTAGAATCGCGCGAGGATCATCTTCAGCGCGGCCTCCGCCGCGAGGCTCCCGGTCTCCAGATTGAGCACGCGATTGGGAGTAGCAGCTCGTTTGGAGGCGATCAGCTTTTCAGCGGATGCGCCGCACGGGAGACCTGCGGCTGCGCGCACAAGTTCCATCTCCAGAAGTCGTGTGACATGGCCGCGCGTGTTGTTGTGGGTAGCGTTGGGAATGCCGAGAAGGCGCGCATGTTCCAGCAGTTGATAACCCGGAAAGCTGTGGCCCAGCGGCGCGTGGTAGTGTTCGCTCTTGGCGGTGAAGTAGAGCCGGCCGTCTTCTCCGATGCGGAACGGCCCCAAACCGGTGAGCGGCGCGGCCGATGTCCTTGTGTGCGCGTCGAAACCCGCCGAAGACGCGCCGCGCGCCGAGGAATTGAGTGGAGGTGTCACAGCCAAGCCCACCTTGCTCAAGAGATGTGAGATAGTTGTATGGAGGCGGCCAGGATAGAAATCCACCTTCCTGGTGGCAAGCGCCTTCAAGGAGGAGGTGTCATCCATCGACACTTGTGCGCGCGCACTGCGTACGGCATCAGTATAAGCACTGCCAAGAATATCACCCAGACTGAGACGCACGGGAACGAAAGGAAACTTACCGGACATTACTGCAAATCCTCTGCCGCTGACGCAAATAGGGTGCGAGAAAGACCAATTGTAGCAAAAGAAAGGCACGGCGCGATTCAAGCGCGCCGCAACCCGTGAACGTGAGTCATATTAGAAGTGGTATGAGAGCACCTTGTTTGCTTCAGTGACCAGTTTCTCCGTAAACAACATCTCGACGAGCGCCTCAACCTCGGTGTCCGTGAGCCGCTTCTGGAACATGGCGGCGATGTTTCGCGTGAGGGTGGAGCGCTTGCGTGGACGGCCTCGCTTCTCAATCTTGACCAAGTTTTCGAAGACCTTCTTGAAATTGGGGTCCGCATAAGCCACCTCGGCGGCGGCCAGTTCCTGCTGGTTGTTGACGCGCTTGCACGAGATGCCGCGCGAGATCAGATGACGGATAAGCGGGTCGAAGCCCTTGTCCCGGGTCAGAATGATATAGTCAGCGGCAGGCATTCGCGTGATGTCCTGGCCGAGAGAGAAGGCAATATGGAAATCGAGGGCGTTGCTGCCGTTGCCGTCGATCTTGATCCATTCGAGGCGATTACCGAGATCCTGCGCCTGCTTGGCAAGTTCAAAGGGCACGCTCTTCTGCGAGTCTCCCACGAAAATCTTGACGAGCGTGCTGGACGGCAGGCCCGAGAGGTCGACCTTCTGCACATTCTCGTAGTCCACAAGCAGGACGGATTCCCTGTCGCCTGTGAGTGACAACACGCTTACCTCCTGTCAGTCGGCACCCCACGCGGTATGGGTTGATTGTGCAAACAGACTGTTCGCCGGAACGCCCCGGCAATCCTGACTCTTTCGAGATCACTATGGCATGGGGTATCCTCGACTTCAACCGGACATCATCAAGATGCTACGGGCGGGGAGAGGATCACCATGAACGGCGTGCTGATTGCCTGGCTGGCGGCATCGCTGCTGGACCAGCCTGCGCGGGAAATCAACTTGGTTCCGGGCATCGAGGTCGTGCGGAGCGACATCGGCGAACTGGCCGTCGGCCGCTCGAACTGGGGCACCCCGCTGCGGATCGGAGAGCATTCGTTTGAGCGTGGTCTCGGCACCCACTGCGTGAGCGAGATTCTGGTGCGCTTGCCTTCCGCAGGCGTCAGCTTCGACGCATCCGTGGGTCTGGATAGCGATCCAACGATCCTCGGCCGTGGCGGCTCAGTCGTCTTCGGCGTTGAGATAGCGGGGAATTGTATATGGCGTTCAAGTCCCTGTGTGCGCGGCGAGAACCCAATCCCGGTTCACGTTGATTTGCAGGGAACCCGCGAGTTCACACTCAAGGTCCTTGAAGTGGAGCGCGGCTACAACCATGCGGACTGGGCCGAGCCCGTGGTGATGCTGGCCGACGGTAAACGTGTGGACGTC
>JADLCA010000009.1 GCA_020847495.1 Candidatus Hydrogenedentota bacterium
CCTCCGCGCGCGGTACCGCAACACGATCATGGGCTACGTGTGGGCGGTGTTGCAGCCGCTGCTCATGATGCTCATCCTCACGTTCGTGTTCGGCTTCGTCTTTCAGGGGCGCGTGCGCGGCACGCAACCCGGGCAGGATCACCCCTACTACGTGCTGCTGCTGTGCGGTTTGATTTTCTGGCAGTTCTTCTCGGCGTGCCTGAGCCGCTGCACGAGTTCGCTGCTCGACAACCACGACCTTGTCAAGAAGGTGTACTTCCCACGCGCGGTGATCCCGTTGGCTGCGATAGGGAGCCCGGCCGTCAACCTCGCGATCGGATTTGTCTTGTTCATCCTTATCCAGCTCGTGTCCGGAGGCGCGCCCGGCGTGGCGCTCCTTTGGGTGCCGGTCATCCTCGTGATCCAGGTGGTTTTGATCATGGGCTTGGGGTTGCTGTGCGCCTCGTTAAACGTCTACTACCGCGACGTGGGCTACATGGTTGACGTGGGCTTGACGTTGGGCTTCTACGCGTCGCCGGTGTTTTATGCTCTCGCGGACATCCAGGACCGGGTGGCAGCCTTTCCGCAGGGTGATACCCTGCTGCATCTCTACATGCTCAACCCCATGGCGGGTATTCTCACCGCATACCGGCAGGTCTTGCTGGACAATACGGCGCCAGACCTTTCCCTTCTGGCCTGGCCGGTGCTATGTGCGGTGTTGGCGCTTGCGGCAGGCACGATAGTCTTCCGGCGCAACGCGCCGGTACTCGCGGATTACCTGTGATGGCGCTCATCGAACTCGAAGGCGTCGGCAAATCGTTTTCCACGCAGCGCGGCCGTGGATTGCTCGTTGGTCGCGGCGGCGTCGCGGACTGGATTCGCGGCAAGAAGGCGCCGCAGTTCGACGCCCTCAATGATATCTCCTTCACGGTCGAACGCGGCGAGTCGGTCGGCATCATCGGGGCCAACGGTTCGGGCAAGAGCACCCTATTGAAGATCCTGGCGGGTGTCACCGCGCCGACGCGTGGCCGGGTGACCGTCAATGGCAAGGTCGCATCGCTTCTCGAACTCGGCGCGGGCTTCCACCCGCTCCTGACCGGTCGCGAGAACGTCTATCTCAACGGCCGCATCCTCGGCATGACGCCCGCCGATGTGGACCGTGTGTTCGACCGGATCGTCGAGTTCTCGGGCATCGAAGAGTTCATCGACAACCCGGTCGAGACGTATTCGAGCGGGATGTTCGTCCGCCTCGGGTTTGCCGTCGCCGTGCATGCCAACCCCGATATCTTCCTGGTCGACGAGGTGCTGTCCGTAGGCGATGAGGACTTTCAGCGAAAGTGCCGAGAGCGCATCGGCCAGCTCCGCGAGGAAGGCAAGACCATCGTGTTCGTCTCACACGACTTGAGCATCGTGAACACGCTGTGCGAACGCGTGATCCTGTTGAGCGGCGGCACCATGGTCGTGCGCGACTCGGCCCAGGCAACCATCGAGTATTACCTGCGCCTGGTGGGCCGCAAGAAAGGAATCCACCGTTTCGCGCAGGGGAGCGTTGAGGCCATCGCCAGCCATGGCCGCCTTTCGGTGTTTCACGGCCAGCGCGAGGCAAGCGCGCCTTCGGGCTTTCAGGTCCACCTGACCAGCATGGGCGAGGTCCACTCCTCGGCCAATGCCGATTGGGATGTTGTCGAGCGGAGCGAAACCGGATGCGTGGCCCAGGGCCGCATGCCCAAGCTACCCGCAGTGCAATGCTGGGGCCTGCGCATCGAGGGAGGACGCCTTCACTGGGATGTTAGCCTCGAGGTGGAACGGCCCATGAATCTGCGCGTCGCCGATATCAACCTATTCTTTCCAAAAGCTTATGCACATTGGGTTTATGGCGACGAATCCGGCGGGTTTCCGCCGATACCACATGGGCAGACGGGCTTCTTGGCCATGCACCCGGCCAATGGCAGGGTGCGCGATGTGGCGGCCTACCCCGACGACGGCAACCCCTTGCCCATACTAATGGTGCACCTTGCGGGCGAAAGCAAGAATCATCGCCTGCAGTGGGTGAACACGGACTACGTGATGGGGTTCCGGGCGCTGCAGGCAGAGGTGGAATTCCCTTCGGAGGAGGCGAATCTGTCGCCGGGCGTTTACCCCTTGGTATCACTTGAGTTAGACCTTGGGGCGACCCCCGGCGGGATCGCGGAAATGGTCAACAGCTATCGAAGTGAACGCACCTTGACCTCCGGCGACTTGGAAACCCAGTGGGACGGGGGCATGGTCCGGCTGAGCTGGCGCGGGCAGGAACTGACCGAGGCGGTGCATCTATACAACTCAATTTTTATGAACAACTTATGGAACGACAGCCAGTCCTTGCACTGGGAGAAGCCCGTGCCCAGCGATGCGGGCATCACAGTCCAAGGCAAGTCCCGCCGTTTCCCGTACAACCAAGCGTGGGAACTGCGCCCTGTGGAAGGCGGATTCGAGCTGTGCTGTTGGCTGGAAGCACACGAGCCGGTGCAGATTCAAGAGTACCAGGTTTCCGTTGGACTCAAAACGGCCTATGACCGATGGGAGACCGCGCGTGAGAACGGGCCGTTCCCGGTGATTCGGGAAACCGACGACGATTGGGTCCACCTGAACCGCGAATACACGCCCAGCAAACGGGCCAAAGCTTTGTCCGGGACCTTACCATCTGTTATGCTTGAGGTTAGCCCGGAAGCACCGGCCTTTCGCATGACCGCCATCAACACGGGATACCGTCAATCGGCCCGGGTCTTGCAGGCACTGCGCACGCCCGAAGCGGGAGGAATCCGCTTTGATGCGGGCCGCCACCTGCTGTTCCAAGGACGTGTCACCGTCCTGGAAGCCTGAACCCAGGAACAAGCGATTCCGTGTTCGTGTTCGGGAATATGGGGTTGTCTTTGCGCGGCGTAGGCGGACACGATTCGGGTGGAAGTGCGGTATAGTGAGCGCACAATCACGTGAGCATGAAGGGGAGAAATCTCGATGTCGACGGAATTCGCTGAAGTCTCCGCAAAGGTGGAAGTGGCCAAGTGCCTGCCGCGGGGCGGAGACGGCCGCACTCTCAAGAAGACAACCAAGCGGGTGCTGACCAAGCGCGCGGTGATGTGGCTCGGGCAGACCTGCAACCTGCGGTGCTACTTCTGCTACTTCCTGAACCGCATCGACGACGCGCACCACCCCGAAC
>JADLCA010000010.1 GCA_020847495.1 Candidatus Hydrogenedentota bacterium
AGATCGTGCTCGACTTCTATGACAAGTTGAAGACGCTATCGCGCGGGTACGGCTCGCTCGAGTATCACCTCATCGGGTTCCGGCCCGGCGACCTCGTGAAGCTCGACATCCTCTTGAACACCGAAGCCGTGGACGCCCTCTCGTCGATCGTGCATCGCGACCGCGCCGAGTGGGTGGGCCGCCAGCTCGCATCCAAGCTGCGCACCCTTATCCCGCGCCAGCAATTTGAAGTGGCGATCCAGGCGGCCATCGGCAGCCGTATCCTCGTGCGTGAAACCGTCAAAGCGGTGCGCAAAAACGTGACCGCGAAATGCTACGGCGGCGACATCACGCGCAAGCGCAAACTGCTCGAGAAGCAGAAGGAGGGCAAGCGCCGCATGAAACAGGTAGGCAGCGTCGAAGTCCCGCAGGAAGCGTTCATGGCGCTGCTGCGCGTCGGCGAAGATGCGGACAAGTAACATGAGCAAACAGCGACACCCGGCGCCTGCTTCGAGCGGCATCCTGCACGGAATCGCCGCTCTCATCCAATCGATCACTGGACCCTGGACAAGAGAGAATCTCTTCAGTTGGATCAAGTTGATCGTGCTGGTCCTGACAGTCTGGTGGATTGGCATCCAGCCGTTCCGCATTCCCTCCGGCAGTATGGAGCCCACGCTACACGGCGACCCCGGTTTCTTCGTCGGCGACCGTGTCTTTGTGAACAAGTGGATTTACGGGCCGCGCATCCCCTTCACCAACACGCGCCTCTTCCGTCTCGGCGAGCCCAAGCGCTGGGACATCGTGGTCTTTCGTTCCGTCGAGGCTGATGACCCGCGCAAGATCCTCATCAAGCGCGTTGTGGGATTGCCCGGCGAACGCATTCACATCAAAAGCGGCACGCTCTATGTGAACGGCGAGCCGCAGAAGCTCCCGGAATCCATGCCGGATGTCTACTACGTCGGTGAGGAGCCGCCCATCGAACAGACGATTCAAGCGATCCTCGCGGAGAAGCCTTCGGATCCGCAGACCGCCATACGTCAGGCGCAGGAAATATACAACCGCTCGATGCAGATGCGCGCGCGCGGCTTGTTGAAGTACGGCGTGATGGAGGACGACGAGTACGCGCTGGTTCCGCCGGATCACTACCTCATGATGGGCGACAACAGCGCGAACAGCCAGGACGGCCGCTACTTCGGTTTTGTGCCGCACGACCATCTCCTGGGCCGCGCCTTCTGCGTCTGGTGGCCCCTGGGGAACAGGAAAGACCTCAGCGGGTTCACGGACACCACCGTCGGCCTCCTCCTGCTCATCGGCATTCCCGGCTTGCTCATCGGATACGAAGTGTGCCGCGCCTTCTTCTTCCTGCCGTGGCGGGTGCGCGGCAATGCGCTCGCCGGCCATGTACGCAGCGGCGAACACGTGCTCATCAATCGCGCCGCGTTCGGCGTACGCCTGCCGATCGTGCCGATTCGCGTCTATCCGGGCCGCAACGCCCTGCGCGGCGAGGCGGTCGCCTACACCGTCGCGCCGGACGGCGGCTCGCAACAGGAACTGGTGTTTGGCCGCGTTGCGGGACTCCCGGGCGACAAAGTGAGCGCCGAGAACGGCGTCATCACCGTAAACGGCGACTCCATCGGATTCGCGGTGGCCCGCAATGGAAAAGAGTCGAGCGACAAAAGCAAGGTGTTCTCCAAGAAGGGTTCGACCATCCCCGAAGGGAGCTATCTGATCCTCGCCAGCGATGAAAGCACCGCGCCGGACAGCCGGACGCTGGGCTGGATTCCGCGCGAGGCGATGGTCGGCACGGTCTCCGCAATCTGGTGGCCCCCGACCCGCGCGCGGCGGGTGGGTCCGTGACCGGGATCTACATTCACGTACCGTTCTGCCGGACCATTTGCCCCTATTGCGACTTCGTGAAGCGCCCGATAAAGGGCGCGGCGCCCGATGAGTTCATCCATGCGCTTGCGCGCGAGATCGAAACGTACGATGGCGATCGACACGCGGAGACCATCTTCTTCGGCGGTGGAACGCCCTCGCTTCTCGCGCCCAAGTCACTGGCGGCAATCCTCGATGCGCTGCACCTGAAATTCCGCATCGCATCCGAAGTCGAGTTGACCCTCGAAGCGAACCCCGACGACATCACGCAGGATCTCCTTGACCACTGGAAAGCGCTCGGCGTGAATCGCGTCAGTCTCGGCGTGCAGAGTTTTGACCAGGAGGCGCTGCGCTATCTCGGCCGCCGCCACGATGCGGATGGCGCGCGCCGCGCTTGCGGACTCGTGGCCGCGTCATTCCCAAACTGGAACATGGACCTGATGTTCGGTCCACATCCGGTGACCGCTTACCCCGCGACGCTTGCCGAGTGCGCAACCTTCGCGCCGCCTCACGTGTCCGCGTATGGACTCACCTACGAAGCGGGTACGCCCTTCGGCAAGCGCAGCCATGAAGCGATTGACGAGGACACCTATTTGCGCCTGTACGCGCTCACGGGCGAGTCCCTTCGCGGACTCGATCGCTACGAAGTCTCCAACTATGCGCGCCCCGGCTTCGAGTGCAGGCACAACCTTCGCTACTGGCACAACGACACCTACGCGGGATTCGGACCCGCGGCCTATTCGTTTCTCGAAGGGGTCCGTGCGCGCAATCACGTCAAGCTGGAAGAGTATCTCGCAAATCCCGGCGGCAAGTGCGAGGCCCTGAACCTGACGAGGCGCGAAGTCCAGGTCGAAACGGTGATTCAATACTTGAGATTGCGCGAGGGGCTTCCCGCTATCGCATACGAAAGGCGATTTGGGACTTCACTGCTCGCGGACTTCGGCGGCGTATTGCGTGCGCTGGTGGGTCGCGGTCTGCTCGAAGAAGTGGGCCACGTATTCCGGCCGACGGCCGCGGGCTTTGAACTGAACAACGAAATCGGCCTTGCCCTGGTGGACGCACCGGCGCGATGATTGGCGCGTTTTACGTCCGCTTCTCGAGAACCGCCATCGTCATGCGGCTCACGCACACGGGCCGCTCCTGCTCGTCGCGAATCCGGACTTCCCACACATGCGTGCTGCGGCCCAGGTGGATCGGCCTCGCGACACCGGTCACCATGCCTTCGCGCATGGCCCGGAGGTGGTTTGCATTGATCTCGACGCCAACGCAATAGAAGCGGTCCGGGTCCAGGCATAGCCAGGAGGCGAGGCTGCCCAGCGTCTCCGCAAGCGCGACGTTCGCCCCGCCGTGGAGAATGCGGAAAGGCTGGACCGTCCGATCGTCCACCGGCATGGTGCCTTCAAGCGAGTCCTCGCCAATCGCCGTAAACGTGATGCCCAGCACCTCGAGCATTGTGTTTGAGCGCATGGCGTTTATTTCGTCCAGGGAAATATCATCGCGAAACCAAATGGCCATGGTTGCTCCCGTCTTTGCATTTGCCGGGGGTTGGCAGGCCGCGCGCTGCGCGACCCATCATTTCGGCAGGAAGTAGAGTTGGCCGCCCACGCTCAGGCCGACGCCCCGCAACTCCACATCGACCAGTCGCGCGTTGGTGTTGCTGATGTACTCGCCAACGTAGACTTTCTCGTAGTTGATCAGTGCCGAGGGCCGCGGCTGGCGCTTCGTTGGCAGACCCACGATATTCACTTCCAATGGCGGCAAGCCAAGCCGTACCCGCTCGGACTCCGACAGAATGGGCAACACATTGAGATCGATGTCCCCGAATGCAGGGTCCGGCTTCTCTGATTTCGCCGGTGCTGGCGGCACAATCTGCGAGGCAACCGATGGCTGGGGACGCGGGGCGGGCGGTATCTCGTGTTGCACGCGCGGCGCCGGTTCTTCGATGGGGACGGGCTTCATCGAAGCGGGCGCCTGCGCTGCGGCCAGGAGTATTTCTTCTTTGGGCTGCACGCTGGGCTGTTCCGGACGGGGCACTTCAATCGGGGGTTCCGGCGGGGGCGCAGGTTCAACCTCCTCTCCTGCCGGACGCGCGGGTTCCACCGCGGGGGTGGCAGGCGCCACGGAAACCGGGTCCGGAGATGCCGGTTCCACCGGAGCGGAAGCACCCGGAGCAACCTGATTCACGGATAGTGCGGTGGCGTTTGCCGCCTGCGCCGTCGCTGTGGGCGGCACGGGCGCCGCGTTGACTATCAGCAACGCCGTGATCACCGACACACACACCAGCGCCACCGCAAAAACCAGCACGCCACCCACAAGCACCATCGAACTGACCTGGATCGTTCCGCGACCCGCCCCGCGCTTGTGGTGAAACAGGTCGCGCTCCGCCGCCTCGGTCCCGATCTCAAGTTGATCGGACTGCTCCTTCTCTTGCTTGTCTTGTTCAAGCTTCTTGAGGGCATCCAGGATCGAACTCATGGCTTCTTGGCCTCCGGGGTGGCCGTGGTCGGCGTACTCGGAACAAGCGGCATCGCACCTGCCGCAGGCGGTTTCGCGGGCGGCTTCGCTCCGGACGCTGCCGGTGCGGCTGCATCTGCTTTCGGCGCCGCGGTGTCTTCCTTCTGCTTGTCTGCCGGCTCCCCTTCGCCCGGAGCCGCAGTTGCTTCCGCCGGCTTGCCGGCCGTGCCGTCTTCGCCGGGTGGCGGAGCTGCAGGAGGAGTCTCGGGAGCCGGAGCCGTCGGGGGCTTCGGCTGGTCCAATTCCTCCGCCGTAACCGCAGGCGTGCCACCCAAGGTGGCAAAGGGATCCACTGGTCCTTCGGGAACCGGCGGAGCCGGTGGCAAAGCCGTCACGTCCGGGGCAGGTGCCTCCGCTGCTTTGGCGGCCGCCGGATCGGCGGGTGCCGCCGCCTCAGAATCGGACGGATTGGACTGATTGGTCGAATCGGCCGGAGCTGGTGCATCCGCCTGCGCGGCTGCGGGCTGTTCCGAAGGGGGCGCGGCGGGTTGTTCCGCCGCTGGAGCGGGTGGCGATTCAGGCTTCTCCGGCGAAGGCGCGGGCGGCGTCTCCTTCTTTGCAACTGTCGGCTTTTCTTCGACGCGCGACTCCTCGTCATTGCCGCCCAGCACCAGAGGAGGCAAAGGCCGCAGCGCGGGCGTGGAAAAACCCGGAAGCCAACTGTAGAGGACCATCCGAGTCTGAGGCCCGAGCACGCCATCCGCTGTGAGACCCGTCTCCTGCTGGAGCTTTCTCACCGCCTCCGCGGTCGCGGCATCGTACTGCCCGTCGGGCTTCTTCTTGAGCCGGCCCAAGGCGCGCAACTGCGCCTGCAGCACCCGCACATCCTCCCCGGTCGACGACACGCGCAAGGGCGCCGCGCTGGGACTGGGGTCCCGCCAGAAGACCAGCGCCTCGTTCTGATAGCACGCGCGGAACGCGTCCTTGGGAATCAACGTCGTTTCCGACATGCCCGAGGTGATGCGGTACTCGTCGAACTCGATACGGGTCACCGCGGACCAAATACTCTGGCGGTCGCCGTGTAGCCGCACCATCGCCGGCAGATTGATGGCCTCCAACTGCTCCATCGTGAGGGGCATCTGCTCGCAAATCATGCGGCTCGCCTTCGCGAACGCGGCGATGCTCTCCACCGAATCATCTGCGGGATAGTCCGTCAGCAGCGCCAGGTTCCAAGCCCGCAATATGCCTACCGCCGCGCCGTTCCGGCTCTCCGCCGGATCCTGCCGGTCGACGAGTCCCGCGAGCGTCGGCGGAAAGTCGCCGGCGGTGGTCGGCGCTTCCATCTTCACCGGAGTGGCGGGAGCCGGACCCGGGTCCGTATCATCGGATCGTGTCTCGCGAGGCGCGTCCGAGTCCGCAGGCGGCGCAGACTTTCTGAAAGGACTCCACTTTTCCCAAATAGAGGCCGCGCTCGCGACAGGGCTCTCCGCGCCTTCGACCGCGCGGCCCTGCACATAATCGATCCCGAACTTGCCCGCCACGGCGATGAGCGCGACCGTCGCCAGCAACGTCGGCCCAGGAATAAGGCGTCTCAATACCGGCTTCTTTGCGGGCTTGGGCGCCTCACCGCAAATCTCTCTCCAGGCCTGGCGCACGTTCTTCGCGGAAATGTCACGCGTCTCCTGCGTGTACCCGATGAGCAGCGCCCGATCGCAGATGGCGTTGATCACGCGCGGCGTGCCTTTGGAGAGCTTATAGACGAGCCGCACCGCCGACGGCGAGAAGTGGACGCGGCGCCGCCCTCCGGCCACGCGAAGCCGGTAGGCAATGTACTGAAGCGTCTCCGCCGCATCGAGCGGATGCAGATGGTAGCGCGCGGTGATGCGCTGGTTGAGCTGCCGCAATTCTTCCAGCGAAAGATGCTGCATGAGTTCCGGTTGGCCGATGAGCACGATCTGCAGGAGCTTGGTCGTTTCGGTCTCCAGGTTCGACAAGAGGCGAATCTGTTCCAACACCCCTGGCGTCAGGTTCTGCGCCTCATCGATGACCAACACGCAGTTCTTGCCTTGTGCGTTCCGGTCGAGCAGATATGCGTTCAACTCGTCGATCAACCCACGCACGGAGGCCGCCTGGGACCGGATGCCGAACTCCTCGTTGATCTTGCTGAGGAGTTCTTCGGGCGACATGTACGGGTTGAATATGAACGCGACTTCCGTGGTCTCGTCGAGTTGATTGAGCAGGGTCCGGCATATCGTGGTCTTGCCGGTGCCAATTTCCCCCGTGACCATGACGAAGCCGCTGCGGTTCTTGATGCCGAACAGCAGATGCGCGAACGCTTCCTTATGCTTCTCGCTGAGGTACAGAAATTTCGGGTCCGGCGTCAGGTTGAATGGCTTCTCACGCAGACCGTAAAACGCTTCGTACATGCTTCCCTCGCAAGCCAGGCGGAGCGACGCGCATCACGCTCCTAATCCCTTAAACCGCAAGGATATCAAGTAGGCAAAAGGCTGTCAACGAAACACCGCCACTCCCCACACCCACTCCCGGCACCCGACTCCCCCTCTATGTCCGTGTCTATCCGTGCCCGTCTGTGTTCTTCCCCCGAAGGATCGCTGTCCCTCGCGGCAATATAATGGGTGAAACACCGGCAAGGGACCACCCGGATGGACACAGAGCACCGGACCAGGGAGGAACAAGGCCTGCGGGCCGCCGTGATCGCGGGCGACGAGGCCGCGTGGCGCGCCCTTTACGAGACCTACTTCGATTCCTTGTTCCGCTACGTCCACGTCCGGGCCGGGCGCGACTCCCAGCGCACGGAAGAGGTGGTTCAAGAATGTTGGATGACCGCGGTCCGCCGGATCCGCTCCTTCGACCCCGCGCGCGGCGACTTCGGGTGCTGGCTGCGCGGCATCGCAGACCGGATCCTGCTTGGGCAAACCAGGCGCTGGGCGAGACGCTTGCGCCTGGCGCAGTCCGCCCCAGATGACACCGGCCGCGTGACGCCCGCGGAGCGGCTGGACCTCGTGGACCGCGTTGCGTGGGTGCTGACCTCGCTTCCGCATACCTATGAAAAGGTCCTGCGCGCGAAGTACGAGCGCCAGCAGGCCGTGGCCGAGATCGCCCAGGAATGGGGCCGCAGCACCAAGGCGGTCGAGTCATTGCTGGGCCGTGCGCGCTCGGCGTTTCGTGATGCGTGGGCAGGCCTGGACAAGAACGACGGAATTATCCAATAGAGGACAGTGGCTATGGACACCCACTCGGACCGCGATGAAGGCCTGCTGGACGGACAGGAACTGCCCTGCGAAGCTTGGCTTTCGCCCCAAGTACCAGCGGGACTCAAAGATTCGCTGCTTTACCGGACCACGGCCGGGGTCCGGACCAGAACCCGCCGCCGCCGCGCCCTCGTAGTGGGCGGCTTGGTGGCCGCCTATGCCGCCGGCTTGACAACGGCATTCGCGCTGGCAGGCCGCGCTCCTCAAGCGCCTCAAGAGCCCCTGGTTTCTTCCGTCGAACCCCAGGAGGCCGCGCCTCCACCCGCGGAGTCAGGTCAGGACGAAGTCACGCCCGCGCTGTTGGGCGATCCCGAAGGCTTCACGCTGCTGCTGGTCAATTCTCCGGTCGAGAAGCAGGCAAGACTCCTTAAATCGGCTGGAGACAAGTACTTGAATGATTATGGCGATATTCAGCTCGCGCTGAATTGTTACCGCCGCCTGTTAGCGCTGCAGGGGGCGGCAAATGAAGAAACCGCAGATTCCAGCGACACGTGGCTGCTTCGCTCCTTGAAACAGGCACGCGTCCTGGATTCGCAAGAGAAACTGGAGGATTCCAATGCACAAGAAACTCTTTAGAACGGCGCTAGCGGGAGCGCTTGCCCTTTACTGGGGCACAGCCTGGTCCCAGGATCCGCCTCCGCCGGATCGTAGCCCGAGTACCGCCCAAACGGTCGAGGTCCGCGAAAGCCGGGAGCCAGACGACAGCGTGCAGCGTGTTGTCGTGACCACCACGCCCGTGAGCGACTTCGGTGCTTCCATCGACGTGTCGCAGGAGAACAGCCCCGAAGTCGCCATCGCCGAGGCCCAACTCCGCGAAGCGGAAGCGCGATTGCGCCAAGCGCGCGTGGAGGCTGTACAAAGAGCCGTGCAGGCCACCCACATCCGCAAGCTGGTGGATATCGCGCGCAAGAACGTGGAGGAAGTCGAGGCCAGTGCCCAGGCTGGCGTGGCCACGCCCCGGGATCTCCACGAAGCCCAACAGCGCCTGGCTGAGGCCGAAGCCAATCTGGCGGCCCAGGAGGCCGAGCTCAAGGTGCTGGGGAGTGCCCCGCGCCTTGAGCGCAGCGGCGGCCTGGGGACGTTGGATGCGCAAATCCCCGTCCCGCGGCCCGAGCTGAACAAGGATGCAAGAACCGAAACGGAGAATGCTCTCAACGCTCCGATAAGCGCGGAGTTCGAGCAAGAGACTCTGAGCGGTATCTTCGCGTTCATCAGTGACTATCTGGAAGTGAACATCGTAATCGACGTCGGACTCCAGGTTGCGGAAAAGAAGGTGAGCATCAGGGTTGAAGACGTTCCGCTTCGCGAGGGACTGCTCGCCCTAGCGGATGTCTATGGCGACCTCTGTTTCATTGTCCGCGACTACGGGATCTTCGCCACCACCCCGGAACGTGCAGCAACTATCAACGCCCCCTCCATCCCCTCCGGCATCCCGCTGTACGTTTCCGCATCCTCCGTAATGGGACGGCGCGGTACGGGTGTGCTCTTTGGCTCAGGAATGGCTGGCGTGGAAGGTAGATTACCCGCCGCGTCCGGAGGGCCGGCTTTGGAAGCGATACCCGCACTGCCTCCGGTGCCTGCGGTGCCCGGCATACCGGCGCTCCCGCCCAGCAACGGCGGTTTGGGACGTCCAGTGCCCCCACCCGCGCCGGACACGGCGCCAAGGGCTCCCGCAAGCACACTGAACCCGGAGCCAGCCCCGCCCGCCCGATGAGACGGCATGAAACCCCGCCCGCGCACCGTCGTCAGCGGTGCGCGGGCCGCAAGAGGTGAAAGCGGGCCCTCCAACGCAAATCGCGTGGGAGAGCCCGTTGTGAATTATTCCCTAACGGCGAGGGAAAGCCCTGTCGCTCATGGGAGACAACGTTGGTCCGGGTTCCGCGACCCGTCCCATGACTCCCATACTTCGCATATCTCCCATTCCATTCTGGGCCGAAGGCAAGCGCGACAACACGCCAAAAGCGAAGCGGCCCGTCGACGTTTTCACATCGAC
>JADLCA010000011.1 GCA_020847495.1 Candidatus Hydrogenedentota bacterium
AGTCGCAGGGATCGGAGATCTGCCCGCTCTCCACGCTCAAGGACATGTATGAGGTCGTCCGGGATTCGGATAAACTCGTGACATTCTAGGACGTGAAACTCCGCGAAAGTGGGATGCCCCCCGAGGACTACTGGGAAACACTCATGGATGTTCCCCGGATCCTCGACGCATTTGGTTTCGGGTCCAACACCCGGAATGTAGCTGAACTTGGTTGCGGCTATGGCACATTCACGCTGCCGCTCGCCTCCAGAGTCTCCGGAACTGTCCATGCAATTGACATCGATTCTGACATGGTCGCCAGAACCTCGGCGCGAGCACTGACTGCCGGGGTGCTCAATGTGTGCGTGCAGAAAAGGGATTTACTGCGCGAGGGCTTTGGTGTGCCCCCCGGAGCATGCGACGCCGTGCTGCTTTTCAATATCCTGCACGGCGAGGAACCGGTAGCGTTGCTCCAGGCGGCTGCAGAAGCACTGCGCCGCGGCGGCCTCATTGCTGTCATCCATTGGCGAACCGATCTTGAAACCCCTCGCGGTCCTTCGGCCGATATCCGGCCCACGCCTGAACACATACTCAAGTGGAGCGCAGCGGCCGGTTGTCTTGATACCCAGGGCCCCTCCTTCCTCCTACCGCCATGGCATTACGGGCTTAAATTATTTAAGCTGTAGAATGTGTCCTGCTGTCGCGTAAGCCTTGAATACTGCCAGCGTGGCAAGGGTCGCGAGGATACTACGTCCCCTCGTTCACACCCTGCCCACGGCGGCGGGCCACAATTTCAGCGGCAAGTTGCGCACAGGCTGCGGCGTTGATCCGCTGCATGCCGCCGTCCGCCACCGCGTGGATACCGGCTTCCGTGACGACGAAGTCCATGGGAATGTCGTGCGGCTGCGGATGGATGGTCGGGATCCGCGACACTTCATGGGCGACGCAAATCTTTAGGGGTTGAGGCATCATGGCCGCCAGCGTCCGGTCGAAGTAGCCGCCGCCATAGCCCAGCCGCCACCCCGATTCACTGAATCCAACGGGCGGGATAAGCACCGCGTCAGGCGCGAGCACGGGGGTGCCCTCGGGCACAGGAATGCCGAGGGCCCCCGCCTTCATCGGGGCCTTGGGCCACCATTCCCGAAATTCAAGCGGCTGGTGCTTCGCCACGACTGCCGGCAGCACAACCCGGGCACCCTGCTTGCGCAGCTGATGGATCAACGGTCGCGGGTCCACCTCCCCCTTGTAGGGCCAGCAGAAGCCAACCACGAGTTCGTGCAGAAAGGGGAACCCAGTGGCCAGGAAACGGAGAATCGCCTCGTTCCAGGTGGCACGCTCCGTCGGCGAACACGCTGCCCGCCGGGCGAGGAGTGACGCCCGCAGTTCCTTGCGCCATTGCTTCAAATTCTGGGGAGTGGCTTCAGAATCCACGGTCAATTTTCGATGCTAGACCCGTCCGCTAGGCAACAGGCAATTTTGGACGACTGTGCACATGGCTCGACCGGCACACAGTTCCGTCGCTATTGACAGACGCTTCCGAAGAGCCCGGTCTCTTCGTTACCGATCGACCGGACGACCGCCCGCAGCTCGGCCAAATCCTGTGCACGTTTCGTCGCGCTCGATAATGCAGCATTTTCGACATGAACCAGCACCAATGTTTCCAGCAGGGCTTGCTCGACTGCTCGGAAATAGGCGAAATAGGTGAATAGCAGGTTAGGAAACCGACGCCGAATAAACAGCGGCCACGACCCCATCTTGAGCAAGGGGCCCTCCTTAGGAGGAGGTGCGTGGCCCCATCGGCCGATCGGTGTAGTCCAGAGGACGTTGCTCATGCCTCACGCATTGCTTGGACACGGTAAGCCTGCTCGGTCCCGCATCGACCAACGGTAGCAGCCCGAAATAGGTTTTCTCCTCTGCCGGCCGCAGTACCAGGGCTATCTGGGTGCGTCCGAGATCCGGCAGGGTTTCCCGTTGCTCTGCCGGTGCCCGGACAGCCACCAAATCGATCATGACGGTCATCTCAACTGTGGTCCGATTCGAAATACGCAGGGCGTACGCGACCACGCGGTCACGCTCGCTCCAGAAGAGATCCCGCACGACAACCCCCTCAATCTGGGCCCGTGAACGCACGCCAACGGTCAAGGCGAAGACCAGCGCCACCACGAAGCAGAGCGTTCCTATTGCCAGCATCTTCAGAAATGCGGAAGCAGAAACACGCCTTGAGGTTGGGATCACGCAATTGCCCTCAAATGCCGGCGCCCTGTGGAGATTTCATTGAGGCCCTCATTACGTCGCTAAGGTTCGGCCAGTCCGTATTCCTCAAAATAATCGCGCCACGCGGCCCCAGCCGCACGGTTTTCACTCTCGTGCCTCTCTAGCAGTCGCAGGAACTGTTTTGCGAAAGCACGATCATTGCTCAATTCATGAAGGCGATGCCAAGCATCGGCATCGCCGTGGAAGGCCAGGTGGAGGATTTCCTGATCGGTCATGATTTGATTACTCAATAGCTTCGGAGATGGATTGGGCCGGTTTCGGATTCGCGGCTAGGAGTCGATCCGCCGCCACCCCTTCATTGAGCCATTCCAGAGCTTCGGCCTCACCCAAGAAGGATCTGATGTGGCGTAACCCGACGGCCCGGATAGCCTCGGCGATAAGGTCTGGCGTCATCCTAGCCGGAACCACGACCGCAACCCGCGAACACACCAGTTTGTTCAGGCTAATCAGGAAAAAGACCATGTCATCGGTCCGGGCGCTGGCGTCAGTCACCGCGCTGAAATCGACCAAGCCCCGCCCATCTTTGAAGATCATCGGCGCAGTGCTCATTTCGAAGGCGGCCAAATTCAGTTCCGTCCCCGTCAATAGATCCTCGGCTCCAAGCCTTACCGCATGGCGGATCCAGTCGATCGAGTAGCGCAGGTCCACGTCATTTTCTCCTCAGACCGTCCTTGATCACGGCTATGATGCCCGGAGCTTGCTGCCGCACCCAGTTCGCCTGACCCAGCATGAGGGACTGGAGCACCAACCCTTGGATCGACCCCAGAACTAGGACTGCCGTCTGCGCGCCATCGACCTTTGAGGTGATTTCTCCTTTGGCCTTCCCGTTCTCCACCAAGGCACTGATGCGGCAGGCGTATTGAAAGAAGAGCGTCTGCACGGCCTGCTTCGCCGCACGATTCCCAGCCTTCTGCAATTCGCTGACCAGAATGCGGGGAACCCCAGGATGGCTGGCCGCAAACTCCGCGTGCGCAAGGAACATCGCCTCAAGGGCAGCCAGTGCCGACTTCGACGAGCGTTTCGCCTGGTCGAGGCGTTCGACGAGGGCCGTTGCTGACCATTCGATTGCCGCGGCAACGAGCGCATCCCTAGTCGGAAAGTGACGAAAGACTGCGGCATGACTAACGCCGACTTTACGGGCAATCGCTTCGGTGGTGACCGAGCCGGGATCGTCCGAGGCCGCGAGCGCCACAAATGCAATGACCAACGTGGTTCGGCGTTCAGGCGAACTCAGGCGTTTGGTCTTTGGGCGGGGTCGCATACTAAGTAAGTTTGCACTCACTACGAATGGCTAACACTAACCTGTCAACGATTTGCAGGATGCTCAATTTTGAGGATTTCCGGAGGGACACTGGCTCCGGCGCCGCAGAAAACCTCCCAGGGAAAATGGACCAGCGGCATCCTGCCGTGACCCTGAATCCATTCTGCCACAACTATGGGTGCATTGCTTGATGTCGCTCAAGGTCAACTGTCCCATGAAAGAGTAAGCTTCGCTCGTGAGTTTCTTTTGTCCGAATTTTGACCTGAATCGTGACTTTTACCTTCAGTTGAACACGGATAGCGTTCCGGGGCGGAAGGGATGCGTGCTTGAGGGGAAGGCTGTATTTGCCGTTCCGTGGAGGAGCGGCTGCGCGAGAAAGAGCGCGAGAAGCGCGAGGCGAAATGGGCGCGGATTGCCGCGCCCGTACGCAAACCCGGTCACAGGGACAGGTATCCGCAGCATCTATTGTTTTGTGCATCGAAACATCAACAACGCCAAACGGTGCGCCTTTTGGCGATTACCTCTACAACAGCATGAGGCCCGGTAATAGTTCCTGTTTGGCCCGCGCAGTTAAAGATTCCCTGAAGCAGCTTCACAAGAAGCGCGCAGGATTAGCCATTGTGTATGTGAGTGAAATTTAGGGGAATACCCTCAG
>JADLCA010000012.1 GCA_020847495.1 Candidatus Hydrogenedentota bacterium
AGACCTATGGGGCGGGGCCAAGAACCCGAGACGACTCGGAACGGTTTTGCGGATGGAACAGCAGTTACACCCGGGCCCCAATTCCCCTGAATGAAATGCAAGAGTGGTTGCAGGAGGTAGTCGATAATGTCTCGAGTCTCGGACCCAAACGCGTGCTCGAACTTGGGTGCGGGACTGGATTAGTGCTGGGGGAGCTGGCGCCAGGATGCCAAGAGTACTGGGGGACGGAGCTGTCGGAGTGTGTCCTCAAATTCACGAGACAATTAATAGACACCAGGCCCGAATTGCGGCACGTCCGGCTCTTGCATCGTCCTGCACATGAATTCAGCGATATCAGGCCCGAGTCGTTCGATAGCGTTATCCTGAATTCTGTTATTCAGTACTTTCCCAGTGTCAACTACCTTGCCGATGTGCTCAAGAAAGCCGTCGCCGCAACCGCGCCGGGCGGCTTTGCGTACGTTGGAGACGTTCGGAGTCTGCCGCTGCTGGAAGCGTACGCCACGTCTGTCGCGGCTTATGGTGCGGATAGAAGTGTGACACGGCATGAATTGCGTGCGCGCATTCGCAAGATCGTTCAACGCGAGGAGGAGCTGCTCATACACCCAGAGTTTTTTGCCGCATTGCGAGATAGCCTGCCCCGAATCACAAGCATCACAGTTTCACCAAAACGCGGAGCGGCGCACAATGAGCTGACGCGATTCCGTTACGACGTCATCTTGTATGTCGAAGGCGGAACAGGGCAAGCCGTGCGGGCGGACTGGAGAGACTGGGAAGAGGGGAAGTGGTCCGTTGATGAATTGCAGCGCTTCTTTTGCACGCGTGAAATGAATTACCTCGGATTACACAACATACCAAACGCCCGCCTCGACTTGGAACGTCATGTGCTCCAATGGCTGGAGAGCGAATCCGGCCGGGAGACCCTGGAGGACTGCCTGCAGGCGCAATGGGTCAACGGCGTTGACCCGAACGTGCTCGTGCGCGAGGCGGAAAGGAACGGTTGGAACGCCAGGCTGGACTGGACAAGGCCAAATAGAGTGGGATCCTTCGATGCGATCTTCTGGCGCGGCGACGAAGACCATTGGATTGTCTCTCATGACGTTGAGAGCGGTAATGCGTGGAGCCAATACGCGAACACTCCCTTGCAGATAGGAAGCGAAGAAACCAGTGATCACGAGATTCGCAGCTATCTTACCCATCGTTTGCCGGACTACATGATTCCGGCGGCATTTGTAATGCTCGACGAGCTGCCGCTCTCGGTTAATCAGAAGGTTGATACTGAAGCTCTTCCGGACCCTGACGACCTGGCACGGCCGCCCAGTCCCAACCAGACGGGCCGAATCGTCCAGGCACGTGACACTTTGGAACTCCAACTGGCCCAAGTTTGGGAATGGGCCTTCGGCATTCACCCTGTGGATGTAACGACCAGTTTCGTCGATCTGGGCGGCCATTCGCTTCTGGCTGTCGCAATCGTTGACGAGATTGATAGGCAGTTCGGCATGCATGTAGCTCCGTTGGACCTGTTTAGCTATCCGACCATCGAGGAGTTGGCACGCCGGCTGCGGTCCGGGCAAAGCAGGTCCTCTGCGTCGCCGCTTGTTCCTATTCAGCCGAAAGGAGACAGGACTCCCTTCTTCTGTGTACATCCGGGTCCGGGCACCGCTTTCTGCTACATGGAGTTGAGCCGGCACCTCCACCCTGCACAACCATTCTACGGCCTTCAGGCGCCAGAGCTCTACGGAGACGACTCATGTTCCTCCAGCATAGAATCCAGGGCCGCTAAATATGTAGAGGTTATTGAAAGCGTACAGCAACTAGGGCCGTACATGCTGGGAGGGCATTCGTCAGGCGCAGTAGTGGCCTACGAGATTGCTCAACAGCTCATTCGTCGTGGAAAGCAAGTGGGCCTTGTCGTTGCCATGGACAGTCCCGCACCATTGAGTAGTCCACAATGTGGAACACTGCTTGCTGCAGGCGTGGAGTTCACGGAGGACGCCCTGTGGCTGGCGGCATTTGCAACACTGGTGGAGATCTTCTTTGCGACCAAGATCGAGGCTTCTTACCAGAATTTGAGAAAACTGAGTCCCGATGAGCAATTTGATGTTGTGGCGTCCGAGCTTACGCGCATCGGGTTTCTTCCACCCGGGACGGGCAGTGGGGCTATTCGAAGTCTGGTGAGGGGGCTGAAGAACTCTTTCAAAGCACTCCCCAATTACCGGGCCGCGTCATTTAGTGGCAATCTCGCATTTCTCTACGCGAAATCCCCGTTTTTCCAGGTGCCCAGGCACACAGGCGCGGCTGTGGCACGAACCGTATTTGAAACGTGCCGTAAGTCCCCGCGCCTGGTTGCAAGGGCTTTTCCGGGCGCCGCGTTTGAGCTTCCTCGAGTCATCTGGGTTGGACTCGTCTTCTACTACCTCTCGCGGCGAAACGCGTTGGGCTGGCAAAATCTCTGCGATCGCCCTGTGTGGCTGGAGGACGTACCTGGAAACCACGTCAGCATGCTGTCAGAACCCCACGTGGTATGCCTGGCGCGCGCACTGCAAAGGTGTCTCGACCGAGCCTCCTCATAGTGGCTTGACGCCACGAGGTTTACATGAACTTCCACGCGAGTAGGATGGATTCATGCAGTTACGGCTGTAGCGCAGCATGCACCTGTGGCAAGATTTCATATCGGTCAGGATGCAGCAAGGCAGAGGTAGTCCTGAATGCGCTTGACGATTTCCCGACCAGCTTCCCCTTGAAGATAAGAACCTTCGAAATGATGGTGGTTCAAGAGTAGTATCTTGGGGACATCTATGCGCCCGTCTGTCATCCGATTTGTCAGCACGTTCAGCCAGTCGCCCCACCCCCAAGTACCCTCGAAGGGAAAGGGGTCGAAATTCACAAGCGACAACTCGGAAACCGGGTCTCCTTCAACATCCACGCGAGAACAAGTGCGCAAGCCTTCTGGCATGAACGTAACGGGACTGCCGACAGACAACACATTGATTTGCGCGCGTTTGTCCGGCGAGATGTTATCGACTGCTTCGCGCGCGTGGAAGTTGCCCTGTGAATGCGACACAAGAATTACGTTCTTTCCAGCATCGACCTCATCAATGATGCATGCCTCCAATTTCTGTGTTGTCTCGTTCTGGACTGAAATGTCGCGGGCGAGGTCGAGCCACTCGACGATCTTCTGGGCAGTACATTCTCCAAGTTCCACCAGGAGCAAGCCGTCCTCGTTCCAGTAACCCGTACAGTGAATTCGGTAATCTGTATCCATGTTACGTACCCGTTCTTCGAGGCCACCGCTCGCCACGAGAAAGTCTGCATACGTTATGGCCATCCCGTTCACGTAAATAACGCAATTGTCGTAGTCCGAGGACTCGGGGACAACTTCACGCATACCTTTGTAGGTGGTCAGCCCGGCGAGGAGTCCCTGTTCGGATGACCTGGCTTGATTCCCCACGGTGTTGGATTTAAGCCGAGCCCGTATGGCACGCCGCTCTGCGACTTCCCATCCGTCGTAGAACGCAGACGGAATCTGTAAGGAGCGCAGCGTGAGATAATTCAAATCTCCTCCCCCCTGCACGAATTCCTCGATGGCGGTGGTCATGGCGTATGCAGCTGATTCATAACCTTCCCGTGCTCGATGTGCATCAAATGCATCGAACAGATCATCCGCCGCTTCTTCCGGGGGTACAGATTCGTCGGCAAACGCAGAAAAGGCTGTTGACAAGGATGGCGTATACAGTCCCAATACGTAATGTGTCCCCCCGCCCCGGACATTGACAATAGAAGATTGCGGCTCTCGCCAGCCCGCGATTCCCTTGAAGGACACGATATGTGTCCCCTCTGTCACCGCAATCGGGTTCTCTTGAGGCGCCATCCAACGGCCATGGTCAAGGCACCATGACGCTCCGTCTTGCCATGCTTCAGAGGGCTCAACGGAGACCTCCATCCACGCGGAGGTCCGCACACCGGACGAGATGACCAGAGTCACCCTCATACCCACGCACGCGTGTGAACCCGGACGAGGGTCTTGCCGAATTACTTGCCCCTTGGGAATGCTATCACTGAGTTCCTCGATTACCCCCTCCAAGCACAAGCCGCAGGTACTCAGGCATTCGTAGGCTGCCAATTGGTCAAGGCCAACAAGGTTCGGCACCGAATTGCTGGGGGTGCTTGTGGCCGGACACCCGGGGAGTGTTGCTCCCAGTACCACGAAACAGAGGACTTGCCACATCTTAAGTTTGTAATGGCACATTGCGCAGCCTCCACGACTCTATTCACTTGTTCCAAGCGCCATCAATCTGAATATCCGCCTGAGCTTCCGTTCGCCGGATTGAAGGAAGGAGCCGGCGTGCTGAACGAATCCGTGGCTCTTTCACAGTCCCCCTCAGATCCTGACAAGAACGGCAAGCTAGGGGCTGGTGGCCCGTGTCATGGCACGGGTGTCGAACTTTCGACTGTCATTCGCATCACCGCTGCCAGCCATCCTCCGGCGTCTTTCACCGGCACGTTTTCCCGCGTGAAGCACCCGCGAAATTGGGGCTTGAGAGCGGGGGGGTACCTCTTGCAGATTCAATTGCAGCCGACAGTGGGTCTCATCATTAATAGAAGGAGTGCCGCCCGTTGGTTACAGCGCCTCTGGAATTTAACTCGACCAACATACGGGCACTTCGGAGACATGCTCCGGCAATAAGCCGCGGGCTTGCGCAAGTTACCTGCGACGCAGAATGCACGGGGGAGTTGATCACGTGGTTTGGCGGCAGTGGGGCGACACACGCTGCCGAGGCGATTGCGGCAAGCCACGCTCACGCCTGTCTTTCCTTGAAGCCCATCCAGCCATTGATGAGGCACTCGGCAAATGGAATCTCACAAGAGGCGGGTACCCACTTCATCCCTGCAACTCGGGAATTGAGGTTGGGCGCATTCCTCAAGCAAATCAGCGCAGGATCTCACACCGGTGAGTACGCTCTCACTTCCGGGAGCGCACGAAAGCAACAACCTGTGTATGAATGAAAGAGGCCGTAAGGCGTTTGCAGGAGTGATGAGGTCCAGTTCGATCGACATCGCGGGGCCGGCGCACGGTCTGTTCTAGGGTTGATCCAAAGCCAAGGGTACCGCGATGCGTATCATCCGCAACCGGTCCAGAAACTACGACTTATGCGATCGCCCGAACAGTTCGTTCGGTGACCTTCTGTCCTGAAGACAAGTGGGTAATCTGCTCACCGGACGGCCAAGTACAGTGAAATCGCCGGAATGGGCGCAGAGGAGGCCCATCGGTATAACATCCTGTATAAGACTGTATGTCAGTTCTTGACAGTCAAAGACCATTCATGGCAACTCACCCAAAATCGTCTCGGCGTTGCAGTCGGACAGCAGCGATTGCACGCACGTTGCCAGATTCGCCATTTTGCAGACAAGCCACGTGCATCGAGCGCTTGGGGGCTTTGAGCCCCACGAAAACGTTCACTAACTACGAAGATATGTCAGGGCCGCCTAGGGCGCATCTTGGACTTCGCCAAGTCAAATAGTGGGTCGGGCGTCGACGCGTATGGGCCGGCGTCTGACGCGTAACCCTTTTCCACCGCCGACTTGACTTCCTTGAGCGTGAAGCCTGAGCTCTTGGCTTCCGACACCACTTCGTGCAGCCGCTCAATGATCCTGTGGTGGCATGTCTCGCGGCACTTGGCCTCAACCCCTTTGTTGATGTATACACCCATTCCTCTGCGGGTGTATACGAGGCCCATGACCTCAAGGTCACGATACGACTTGGCCACAGTGTTGGGGTTTAGATTGAGCCGCTCAGACAACTCCCGCACGGACGGGAGCTGGTCCCCGGCTTTCAGCTTTCCCGATGCGATTGCGAATTGAACGAGGTTCTCGATTTGCACGTACACCGCGACACTGCTGTTTATGTTGATGCTCTCAAACACGGCCTGGCTCCCTTTCTCGATGGTTGGAATACAAAGCCTTCTCACACGGATGCAACGGAGGGATTATACTGCATAAGCGGCCCATCCCCTATTCGCTCACTTCTTTGATCCACGTGCGCAGATAGCCGATGGCTGGGAAGACTCAGGCTTTTGTCTTGCCCCAGTTGGAAATGGAGAGGCCTGTGTTTAGGCTAATCCTAACCGACTGGAGGCAAAGAGATGAAACGATCACGCAGGAGTTTTACGGGACAGGAGAAGGTGGGGATTCTGCGGCGGCA
>JADLCA010000013.1 GCA_020847495.1 Candidatus Hydrogenedentota bacterium
ACTACACTCGGATGCCTCGCGGTTTTCACCAATGTTCCCAGTGGAGGACTTCATTGAGCGGCCGCTTGGGCGGCTGCGGGTCCTCGCCCGTATACCCAATCGCAACAAGAGACACGGCCTTGTATCCAAAGGGCAAGCCCAGCATCGTGCGCAAGGTCTCGGCGTACGTTTTCTTGTCGGCGGCAATCCAGCAGGAACCCAAGCCTAGAGCGCGCGCTGCAAGCAGGATGTTCTGCGTGGCCGCGCAGCCATCTTCCAGGTAGTACTTCCCGTCCTTACAGAACACGGCCACGCAGGCGCCCGCCGAGGCAATATGCTTGCCGTGATCGGTGACGTCCGCGATTTGCTGCCGCGTGATCGTGTCCGTGACCACGACGAACTCCCAAGGCTGGGTATTGATCGCGGAGGCGGCCAGGCGTCCGCAGTCAATGATGATCTCCAGCATGTCCGTGGGGACCGGCAAATCGAGGAAGGTGCGCACCGACCGGCGCGATCGCAGGGTTTCAAGGGCATCCATAGATTGCACTCCTTCCAGTTCACCCATTAGGGTAATTGCTGGTTGCGAATAGGACCCCCGTGCCATCCTCATCCAGTATACGCCTCTCGGTCACACTTGTCGCTGGGTCATGTTCTTCGATACCCTCCCTCCCATCGCCTGTCTGAAAGGAGAACCGTGTAGATGCCGAATCGGAAGAACGTCCTCTTGATCATCGCCGACCAATTCCGCTGGGACTGCCTGGGAGCGGCCGGAAATCCCATCATCAAGACGCCCCACCTCGATGCGCTGGCGGCGGAGGGGGTCTTGTTCAAGAAGGCGTTCTGCCAGACTGCTCCGTGCGGCCCCAGCCGGATGTCCATCTTCACGGGCCGCTACCTGTGTTCCACACGGACAGTGAACAACATGACGCCGCTTGTGGATGCGGAGGACAATCTTGCGTGGTTCGTGAAGCGCGCGGGCTATGCGACGGGCATGTTCGGCTACAACGACTACGCGATCGATCCGCGCATCCTGCCGGACGGCGACCCCCGCAAGACTTCGCTCCGCTACGACAACGCCCTGCCGGGGTTCGACCATGTCTATCAGCATGAATATCACTCGCCTGCTTATTTCGAGTATCTACGGGCCAAGGGATACCCGGAAGACCTCTGCGGTCCGGCGATTTGCAGCACGTACAACGTGCCGCCCGGTGGACCGGGCGAACATCTCCCTTTGCGCTATCCCGCGCATTACCGCGCCGAGGACAGCGAGTCCCAATTCCTCACGACTCAGGTGTGCGACTGGATGCGCGCGAAAGGCAGCGGCTGGTTTGCCAACGTGAACTTCATCAAACCGCACCCGCCGCGGATCTGCCCGGCGCCGTACCATGATATGTACGATCCCGCCGGCATGCCCGCGCCCAACCGCCGTAAGGCTGAACTCAACACCGCGCATCCCTACCTGCGCGCGGTCCACACGTGCCCCTCACTGATGGATGAACGCGATCTTCGGCAAACCCGGGCCTGTTACTACGGCATGATCTCCGAAATCGACGCGTGCGTGGGAAGGTTCATCGCCACGCTCAAGGAAACAGGGCAATGGGGTAACACCCTCATCATCTTCACCTCGGATCATGGTGAATACCTGGGCGACCACTTCCTGCTGGACAAGGCCCACTTCTACGACGAGACGATGCGGGTTCCCTTCATTCTCCGCGATCCCTCGCGTAAAGCAGATGGAGAACGGGGCGCTGTGTTTGACCGGTTCGCGGAATCCGTCGATGCGGCGCCGACCATTCAGGAATTCCGCGGGGAGGCCATGCCAGACCGGTTTCAGGGGGAAAGCCTGTTGGGGCAAGTTCGAGGGAATACGGGGGCGTGCAAGACGGAGGTCCATTTCGAGTATGACTTCCGGCAGCGATACGCGCATGTCGCCAATGTCTGCCCCGATGAATGCATTCTTTGGGTATTGCGCGACGACCATTGGAAGTACGTGCAGTTTGGAGTCGAGGAGATGCCTCCGCTGCTCTTCAACCTCCTCGAGGATCCCGGTGAGCACGAGAATCTCGCGGACCGGCCATCGCACGCGTCAATCGCCGCCGAGTACGCGCGGAAGATGCTGCGCTGGCGCATGAAACACGAGGATCAGCGGATGGAACACTGGGCCGCCCGCTACCGGTAGGCTCAGGCACGGCGGCTCAGGTGGAGGTAGCCCCCGCGATGATCAGGCGCAGCGTTTCGGCGTCTTTGACGTACTTCGCCGGCAGGTCATCTTGCACATACTCGATGAGCGCCCAATGGGAACGCCTCGAGCGGGCGAGGTGGTGAAAGTAGCGGCGCCAGTCCTTCTCCCCCTCGGAGAGCGGCATGCGCCGCCCCTTCTGCCAATGGAAGACATGAATATTGCTGAGGCGGTCGTACAACTGCTGCAGCCCTTCCATCTGCTCGTCCGGCATGAGCCGCCCATCGGGTTGCCAATAGGTGTACACGTTGTCCCGGGCAATGGCGGCGAGCAATCGAAGGCTGCTTTCAGGGGTGTCGTTGAGCGTGTTCGCCTGGAATTCGAACGCGATGGACACGTTGGCTGTCTTGGCGAGGTCGGCGGCGCGCTGCGTTTCCTCCGTGACCTCCCTCCAAACATACTCACGGGCCGTCCTTGATCCGGTATTGCCCGCCCAAACCCGGATCATGGGCGCACCCAGGGCGACAGCGGTGTCAAGGATGTCGCTGAACTTCGTGGGACTCGTGCGTTCGCATCCCAGGCGATGGTAGGACCCGTAGGCAGCCACTTCAATACCGGCGTCCCGAGTCAGTTGACCGACCTGCCCGGCCAACTTCTTCTTGCCGACGGGCACGTGATTCTCACTGGACCACTCAATGCCCTCGGCGCCGCCCTGCGCAGCCACCTTGACCACGTCGCTGGCCGCCATGGTGCGAAAGACGACGGAAACTAACCCTGCGCGGAGCACGGCCTTAACCTCTTCCGCGAGTAATTGTGAGAATGGAAAGCGATATTGACCACCCCAGTCATTGTGCCTAACCCGGAT
>JADLCA010000014.1 GCA_020847495.1 Candidatus Hydrogenedentota bacterium
CCGTTCCCAGCGCCGTCATGGAAGGCATGCCGCCGCAGGTGATTTGCTTTGAGCGTGCGGACGGGCTGAGCTTCGGCGTATCCGGAGTGGTCACGCGCGCGCGCGGTATTCGAGAAACCCTTCCAGAACTGGACCCCTCATCCATACCCATGGCCGCGCCCGTGGCGGAAGAGAAGGTGGTTTACCTGCTCGACCCCGTTGGTGCAAGCAGGCGATCGCGAGCACTCCGCACGATCGATCAAGTCTTGCGGGCCGCGAAGCAGGTAGTACGCATGCGGCATGAGGCGGTCGAGCTGCCGTATATACCGCCGTTCCTGTGCAAGCATGGTGGCCTCGTTCTATCCATTGGACAGTTCAACCAGTGGGTAAGCGATAACCTCATGATGTCCGGCGCCGTACAGTTGTGGCCCGGCTCGCCGGTCGCCGAAGCGGTGATTGAAGAGAACAAGGTAGTGGGGGTGCGCCTGGTCGATCAGGGCACTGACAAGAGCGGCGCCCCGGACGTGGGTTTCACGCCCGGCATGGAAGTGCGCGCGAAACTGACTGTCATCGCCGATGGCCCGGTCGGTCCCGTGGGAAGACAGCTTGACGCTCAACTCGGCATGCCGGACGGCAATCATCAGAGTGATTGGGCCGTCGGCATGAAGGTAGTGGTTGATCTCCCCGAGTCATGCACGCTGGAACCGGGCACGGTCATTCATACCTTGGGATACCCCGAGCCGGAGATATTCGGCTTCATGTATGTGTATCCCGGCCGAATCGCATCGCTCGGCCTCTTCGTGCCCTCGTGGTTTGACAGCCCGGTGCGCACGGCTTACCGCTATCTGCAGCACTGGATGTTGCACCCGTATCTCTGGCGTCACCTCCAGGGCGGGACCCTGCGTTCCTGGGGCGCGAAAACGATCCAAGAAGCGGGCAAGCGGGGTGAACCGATTTTGGCGGGAGATGGCTTCGCCCGGATTGGCGAGGGTTCTGGAAGCACGAATGTGTTGACGAACTCTGGTGTCGATGAGGCGTGGACCACGGGCGCCATCCTCGGCGAATCCGTGCTGGAATTGCTGCGTGAGGGTAAGCCATTCACGAAGGAATCCCTGGAAGCCACCTACGTGTCGCGCCGAAGAAGAAGCTGGGTCGAATCCGAGGGCCGCATCGCGGAACACGCCCGCGACGGTTTCCAGAAGGGCTTCATCCGCGGCATCCTCGGCACGGCGCTGGCCGGCTTGACTCAGGGGAAACTCCATCTCGCGGGATCGCCTCCCGGCTTGAACGAACGTGTGCCGTCACTCCAGCAGCATTTCCGGGGGAAGATTTCCGAGGAAGAGGTCGCGCAGATCCGGCAGCAGTGCACCGCAAAGGGCGAGTCCCTTCACGATGCCTTGATGACACGGGCGGGCTGGCCGGAGATTCCTTTCGACGGGCAACTGCTGGTGTCGCATCAGGACGCGCTTCTGCTCGGGGGCAAAGTGCAGGCGCCTGGCGGCTATGCGGACCACGTTGTCTTTCTGTACCCTCACTTGTGCGAGACCTGCGGTGTCCAGTTGTGCGCGGAGATCTGTTCCGGGCAGGCGATTACGCCAAATCCCGAAGGCGGTGCGCCCCTGTTCGACCGGGAGAAGTGCGTGCATTGCGGGGCCTGCCTCTGGAACTGCACCAAAGCAAGCAAAGTGAACTGTGAAATGGGAGGTATCGCTTTCCGCGCGGGCGCGGGCGGCCTCCACTCATCTGAGAATTGACGTCCCGGCACCTTGCCCGGCGTTGACAGGAGACACGAGTCAATGGGATTCCACATCGTTGTGTGCGCAGGAATCGTCCCGGATCCGCTGCTGACTCTTGAGCCGGTAACCGGTCCGCAGGGTCCCGCGCTCAAGAATGAAATGATGCTGCCCGCAGTGCTGGACCCGTGGGCGAAACACGCGTTGTTCGAGGCGAATCATCTCGCGGCCAATACACCGGACAGCAAGGTGTGGCTGGTCAGCATGGCCCCCAAGACAAAACTGCAACAAGTGATGATGAGCATCGCCCAGAAGGCCTCTTTCGAACTCGTGGCGTTGGACGGCCCAGCCAGCGGGTTCACCGATTCACAAGCTGTCGCAGAAGCCTTGGCGGACGCCATTAACTGCATCAACGGCATCGATAAGAATCGCCTCTTTATTTTTGGGGGCTGGGAGTCCGCGTCGCGCGGCGCGGGGGCCACACTACAGATCGTCGGTGAACGCCTTGGCATTGCCGAGCAGTTCCAGGGGGTCGACGAACTGCGCGTGACCGACAGCGGCGGTCTGCGGATTCTGGAACGCGTCGAGGGCGGCCTCCACCAGATATCGCATTGCGATGGACCGCCGGCCGTCCTGGGCTGGGCAACGGGAAATCTCCCCGAGCCTCCGAACAATCCTCAGGTCGGCATGGCCAACATGCGGACCCTCATGCCGTCGTTGCAGAAAGCAAAGCCGGCGGGGGTCGAAGTGGACGGAAAAACGTTCGTCAATGTGGAAGTGCCCAAACAGCGGCGCGACACGCGCATCGTGAAAGATGCTTCCCCCGACGACATCGCTCGTGAAATCGTCGAATGGATCAAGGGATAACCCTAAAAACGGCAGTTGAATGGGACTGACCCCGTCTTTCGCGTAGGTTTTGCGGAGCGAAACACGGGGTCTGTCCCTCGCCCAGTAGGTGACCGTAACGTCTCTGGTAAGGCATTCGCGCCTTTAACGTTAATGACTTCATGACGGTTCAACTGCTGTTTTTGGATAACTCGCGGCCGCGTTTCCTGGCGGCTGGATGGATATGAGGGCTGATTCTGTGGACACAGTACTTTACCTGGCGCATACGCAGTCTGAAGGTGCACTGAGCAAGGGCGCGCTCGAAGCCCTGACGGCCGCGAGAGAACTCACAGCCCAGCTTGGCCATGCGGAACTTGTCGCGGCGATCGTGGGCGGTGACATCCAGCACGCTGCTGATTCCATTGCGGACTGCGGAGCATCAAAGTTTCTCGGAGTTTCCGGCGAGGCGTTCGCACAGTCGCGCTACGTGACTGATGCCGCCGCGATCGAGGCGATCTGCCGCGCCGCGCAACCGGCAATCGTCATCTGCGGCAGTTCCTCGCGATTCAACCGGGTCCTGCCCGGGGTGGCCTCCCGGTTGGGAGGATGCGCCGACCTTCATGCCACCGAGATGAAGGTCGATGCAGGAAACGTATTCGTTACACGGTGGTACTATCGCCAGCGCATACGGGCCGCGCTCACACGCGACAAACGTCCCTGGTTCGTCGCGCTGGAGGCCGGAAGCTATGCGCCCCATTCATCAGCGGGGGGCAGCGCGGCGGTGGAGTCAGTACCGGTCTCGTTGCCAGAGCCGGGCCTGCGAACCAATGTTGAAGGTCTTCAGAAGCCGGCCGGGCAGACTCAGACGATCCGTCCCGATGCCAACTTGCTCTTTGTGGCGGGCGCCGGTTGGACCAAGAAGCAGGCGGATGGCGAAGCGCATATTCAGGATGCGGAGACGATCATTCTGGAGTTCCTTGGGAAATCACAGGCCTCGCTCGGAGGCAGCAAGTCCCTCGTGGACATTAGTGGCACGGGTCAGGCCGTGCTCTCCTTCATGACGCACCTGAATCAGATCGGACAAACCGGCGCCATCCCGCGCCATCCCAGAGGCCTGTCCACGTGTTGCCACGGAGAAGAGCCGCACGCGGTCGGCTGGCGCTTCATCAGCGAGCGCCGCGCCATCAACCTCGACGCAAACTGCGGCTGGGCCCACGGAAAAGCCGATGTCCTCTACGTCGCCGACGCGTTTGAGGTCATGCGAAAGGTCAACGCCCTTCTCGGCAACCAGTAGACACGGCTGGCGCCCGTCTCGCTATCGCGCCAGCGGCAGACTCACCGGTTGTTTCGTCGCGTAAGACTGCTGCGCGGCGAATACTATCTCGTGAGTCTTAATCGCATCCTCCAAGTTACAGTGGGATTCATTCCCATTGCGGATGCAGTCCACGAAATGGTCGATCTGTCCCTGGAAAGGGTGGTGCGACACGTTTGCACTGTCCGGCAGTATGGTTGGGATTTCGACCCAGCCCTTCTGGCCCGGAAACTTCTGCGACCAGACCCGGTTGTCTTTGATCGTTCCCCGGTCTCCAAAAACCTCGATGGGGAACATGTAGGGCATGACACACCCGTAATTCACGGAGACTTTTCCGAGCGCGCCACTGCTAAAGCGTATCAGCACGATCTCGAGGTCATCATATTCCAGAGGCGGCGCCTCCCGGAATGAATTTGTGTAATAGTTGAATTCAATCCGCTGCCCCTTGCGCCATCCGCCCGCATAGGCGAACACTTCGACAGGCGTCGCCGCTTCGTAGCGGCCCTCGCCCGCGAACCAGCGCGCGGCATCCAAAGCCTGACAACCACCCGTGAGCATCGCGCTCACGCCCTTTTCCTTCGTGCGCGCGTCCTCATAGCCGGTCCACCAGCTTGCGATGTCATGCTGGTAATCGGTCTCAACGCAGTAGACATTGCCGATAGCGTCATCGGCGACCAGCGCCTTGATCGTCTCCACCAGCGGATTCCACCGCAGCACAAAACTGACGACCGTCTTCACGCCGGCCCGCTGAACGGCCTTCAACATGGCGTCCATTTCAGACACGCTGTTCGCGATGGGCTTCTCGATGACGATGTGCTTTCCGGCCGAAGCGGCGAGGATGGTGTTCTCGGCATGCAGGTGCTGAGGCGTGCACACCGACACGATGTCGACGCCCTCATGCGCCAGGGCCGCCTCGTAGTCCGTGTAGAATGCCACACCCTGCAAGCCCGCCTCCGCCGCCCTTTGTTCGCAACTACTGCGTTTCCGGCTGGAAATGGCGACTACTTCCGTGTGCGGGTTCGCGCTGAACGCCTTGATGTGTTCACCAGCAACCCAGCCCGCGCCATGCACGAGCACCCCCAACTTCCTCTCGCCCATAACGTCCTCCTTCCCTGCTCTGTCTTGCAGCCGGCAGAAACTCAGAACTCCCGCCATGCCTCACGTGACGATTCTACAAAAACGCGCACATTCTCTTCCGGGGTCTCTCGCGGCACCATTTCGCCGGAATTCATGACGTGGCCGCCGTGCGCGCTCACGTTCTTGACGACCCGTCTCACTTCTCTGCGGACGCAGTCCGGCGTGCCTCGCGCGAGTACGGCCAAAGGATCCACATTGCCGGAAAGACACACGCGGCCGTTCACAACGCGGCCCGCCTCTTCAATGTCAATCCCCGGCCCGACACTGAGAATGGAGAAACCTGCGTTGGCCTGCAGGTCGATCATGGCCGGGAGTTCCTCGCTGGCGTGGTAGATGACCACCGCCCCGGCCTCTCTGTACCGCTCGCACGTGCGACGGGCCGGTTCCATCGCAAAGTCCTTGTAGATCGCGGGACTGATGAGATGCCCGGAAGCGCTGCAGTCGCCAAACCACAGGGCATCCGCCCCCGCTTCGATCTGGTCGAGACCGAACCGCGTCTGATACGCCTCAAAGAGACCAATTGCCTCAGCGAGGAATTCTGGTTGCGTGAAGGGCATAGTCAGCACTTCGTTCATGCCGAAGGCAAGGGTCGCGGAGCTGAACGGCGCGGCGGTGCGCCCGGTGACGCACACGGCATCGCCGAAGTACTCCTTGATGATTCGTATCGCGTCGAGCAAGACTTCCATCCGGCGCTCGACGCGGTACCCATGCTCGCGCAGCGCGTCCAGGGATGCCTGCGCCGTCTCCAGGTACCTGCATGTCGCGGGCAAAATATCACCCTCGCCCTGCACGCCCACGCCTAGCGGCTCGAATTCGATGCAGTCGTCCACCTGCAACCAGGCCCAGTCGTAGTCGAAGCGCTCGATGGCCTCAATCTGCACGCGGGCCATTTCGCGTGGGTCGGAGTTGTAGCGATCATAGCGGCTACCGCAGACGCGGACGTCCATCTCCTCACTGCAGATGAACACAGGCAGCCGCTCGGGGCGCCCCAGGGCGACAGCGCGCCGCACATCCTCCATCACGCCTGCGTATGCCATGCCGGTACTCCCCCGCCGAAATCGGGTTGTTGGCGCAAACCCGCCCGCGGCCACTGCGAGTGAGTTCCAAGAGATTCTAGTCACATCAGTACACCCCACCGCAAGTAAAGAGCCTGCCGTGAAACCAGAGTCCGATGGGAGTTATGGGAATCATGGGGAGTATGGGAGCAATGGGGGGGCTCTGGGAACAGTGGGCCACACATTCAGTGCTCGCGCGCGTGGGCAGTCAATCAGCTTCATCCAATGCCTGCATCTGGTCCCATACCTCCCATGATTCCCATCCTTCCCATTACTCCCATTCATCCGCGATCGCCACTGTGCCCCATTCGCCCGGAGAGATTAGAATCAGGCCGTACGATAGCTATTGGCGGTCCTACAAACCTCGGGGGGACGTGACGTGAAGACTCGCAGTGCCCGAATGCACGTAGCAAATGCCCTGTTGGTAATCCTCTGGATTTCAGCGATGCTCCCGGCTGCGGCCGGCGAATTCGATGCGGTCCACCGTTACTTGCCGGTGGAGCGGCAGGCAGGTATCCGCGAGTTGCCGTTCTCCTTCGACGGCTATTCCGGCTACTGGTCCGCGGATGCGTGGTCCTGGTCTACCGCGCGCGGCCTGTTCATCCACTCGGACCCCAGTCCTATGGCATCGGTTTGGGCGATGGAACAGGAAATCGGCAATCAGTTGCTTCTCGAAGAGCTGTGGATTGAGCGTGGTTTCATCCAACAGCTTGCCCAACACGATTTCGCTGTCGTGGATGGAAATGTGCCGAAGGCGGGTGCTGTGAATCTGCTGTGTCTCCTGGACCGTCCTCCCCTCACAGATGAATTGCTTCAGGCCATCCCCAAGGAACAGCAGTTCCGCCGCAATCGCGCCTTCATGCTGAAGCGGGACAAGGAGATGCTGTTCGTGCTGGCGTGTCCCACCCAGGAAGAACTGGACCGATTGAAAACCTATGTGCTGAAGGCCGTGGAGGTAGTCCGTGCGTTCGACTTCCATCGTGGAATGGCGGGCGTCCAAACGAATCATCTGACCATCACGCCGGGGTATCAGCACAATCCATTTGATCTCATTGCGATGGCGCGGACACTTGGTTGCACGTGGATCATGAGTAGCGGCTACAACGATTGGATGCTCGCGGCTCCGGTTCGCGAAGCCCTGCGGGAAGTCGAAGAGCCTTTTGTGTGGGTGTCGGGCCAGACCGTGACCGGCGGCGTCATGTACGGCATCGACCGCTATCCCGACATTCAGAACAACACCGTCGCCCAGTGCCTGGACTGGGCCGCGGAGCGCGGCGGCTGCTACTTCGCGGAGCTGTCTGCGGCCGGGGATGAGAACAGCGAACGGTACAACGGCTACATCGTAAGCGGCACTGGCGATCAGGATCGCATCGCGGAACTGGCCGCGCCATTCGTCGCGCAGACCAAGGAGATCATGCGCGGCGCGCCGACGTTCATGGTCGCCCTGCTGGAGAAGGGTACCCCGCTCACGCAAGAGACTCTACTAAAGGCTCTGCAGGACCGCCGCGCGGTGGCTGTGTATCCAGATGGCGTCGTCGTCGGGCCGCCAGACTTGCGCACCACGATGCTGCTCCTGTTACTTGAGGGGGCCGTGCTCGAGAGCCGCTTTCCGGGGACGCTCGCGCTTGCGGCGGAATTGTCTCCTGGCGCTTTGACCCTGGAGATGCGGAACGGCGGCACTGAGCCGCTTCACGCAAACATCTCCTTGCTGACCAGTCCAGGTGTCAGCATCAAGCAGAAGGACTCCGAGAAGTCGCTGACCGTGCGTCCGAATGAGACGCGTAGGCTGCTGTATTCCGTCGAACTCCTCCCAGAGGCAAGCGGCCGGAACAACCTCGTTCAGATTATTGCGGACTCTGAGTGTGGGCAAGCGCGTGCACTCGCCCACTTGAAGGTTCCTCCCGTGGTCAGCATTCACCCGCTGTTGTACGAGAGTGCGGGCACCCTCTCTTTTCCAATCTCCATCTGGAACACCAGCCGATCCCAGCACGTGCCTTTGCATGTCGTGGTCAAGCAGAAGGACGGCGAAAACCCTATCATGGAACTCGATCGCGAAGTTGAGGCTGAGCGTTGGATGGAAGGCCGCGACACCGTCGCATTGGAACTCGCGGCGGGGGACTATATCGCAGAAGTGAGCGCCTTGGGCGTCACGAGCAGCGGGCTCATCGCAGTGCGGCCCGCGGACGGCGCAACCACCACGCGCGAGGAAGACCTCAATCAGGATGGCGTTCCCGAAATTGTCATGGAAAATGATTACGTGCGCGTGGTGGTGCTTCACACGGGCGGACGCGTGATCGAGTACACGTTGAAGAGCAATGGAGAGAACGTCTTCTTCAAGCTCTGGCCCGAGAAACCGCCGATGCACGGCAAGGTGGGTGGCGTGCGCCAGTTCTATCCGTTCGGGGGGCTCGAGGAGTTCATCGGCTATCCTTACATCGGAGGCCACATCGAGTACCGGAGCGAAATCCTGCAAGCGGAGGGCGACCGTGCGCGGGTACGGGTCTGGGCCAACATCCACGGCAGCGAGATCTCCAAAATCTACACGCTCTATGGCGGCGGGCCGCTTCTCGAGGCGCGGTATGCCTTCTCCAACATGTCGCCTTCACTCAACACGATCGGTATCACTCCGCTGTTCGAGTTGGGCAAATCGACCGGGCCCGAAGATCGCTACTATTTCCCCGAGGAGACCATCGCCGAGACGCGTCCGGAATTGGAGCGGTACTACGGACGCGCCACTTTTCCGAAGAAGGGATGGGCCGCGGGGCATGATACCGAGTCCGACATCTCGCTGGTCATCGGATACCCCGTGGACGCGGCGATCTATCTTCATTTGTGGAACAACCACCCCGACAACACGCCGACACCCTATTACTATACGGAGATTCAGCCGTGGATCGAGTTGAATCACGGCACGAGCACGTACTTCACGTACTACGTGCTTGGAAGTGCCGGCCCCTGGGAATCGCTTCTCACTCAATTCGAGGGATTCGGGCTTATGACCGAATCCCAAAAGACAGCGCCGTGGAAGTACTGAAAGCCTCTAACAAGTAACGTGCGTGTTCGTGTAGCGCAGGCGTCTCGCCTGCTCCGAAGCGCCAGTCTTCCTTCCCTGCTTTCCGAGGCCGTGTGACCTTGATACGCCTGCGCTCCGCATCTTGTGTCCCGTAGGGACGACCGAAAGTAGCCCAGCGCGGCATAGCCGCAAGCAAACGAAGATCGTCATCCACCGATTTCACCGATTGCACCGATTCACGAAAGAGTCCACCAAGGGGAAGGCGTACAAGGATAGGGGTAGGGAAGACCGGTTGCCCGGTCTCCCCTCCCTCCGAACCGTACGGGCGGTTCTCCCGCATACGGCTCTCCGGTCGGTGGTTCACCTCGTTGAGGATTGGCATGCTGCGTTATAGG
>JADLCA010000015.1 GCA_020847495.1 Candidatus Hydrogenedentota bacterium
AAATGGCGACGACCTTCGGGATGGACGTTGGAATCGACAGCGAGACCTTGATGATGATCCTACTGGTCACGCAGCTCATCGCGTTTCCCTTCGCCATCTTGTATGGAAAGCTTGCCGCGCGTTTCACGGCAAAGCGCATGATCCTGTTTGGTATCGCCACCTACTTCGGAGTCACCATTCTCGCCTATTTCATTTCCAGCGCATGGCACTTCTGGCTGTTGGCGATACTGGTGGGTACCGCGCAGGGCGGCATCCAGTCGCTCAGCCGCTCGTTTTACGGCAGGCTGGTACCGCCCGAGAAATCGGCCCAGTTCTTCGGGTTCTACGATATCTTCGGCAAGTTCGCCGCCATACTTGGGCCGATGATGGTCGGCGGCTTCGGCTTGCTGTTCAGCAACGTCCGCGTGGGTGTGTTCAGTCTGATTCTGCTCTTTCTGATCGGCGGGTTGCTGTTGCTCAAAGTGGATGAAGAGAAGGCTGCTGCGTCATAATACGCCCTTTCGTGCGCGCCACCTTGTGTCCACCCACGTTAACGAAGGATGTACCATGAACGAGACCCCATGGAAGGTTTCCCTGCACGGAGGACACTCCGGCGAGTTCTGCGATCACGCCACCGGCACGCTGCGCGAAGTACTCGACGCCGCGATTGCGGCGGGTTTCACGACATACGGCGTCAGCGAACACGTCCCCCGGATAGGTGAGCAGTACCTCTACGAAAACGAAATCGCCCTGGGCTGGACCGTCGAGAAGATCGTTGCGGACTTTGAGCGGTACGGCGCGGCCATCTTCGCTTTGGCGGAAGAATACGCCGATCGCCTTACCGTGCTGCGGGGCTTCGAAATCGAAGTCGTCCCGCACAACAACTATGTCGAAGTCATGTCGGGTTACCGCAAGCGCTTCAAGTTCGATTACATGGTCGGTTCCGTGCATTACATCGACGACATCAGCATCGATGGACTTCCCAAAGAGTTTGAACGGGCCCTGGAACTGCACGGCGGCCTCGAACCTCTGGCAATTCACTACTACGAAAGCGTTGCGGAGATGGTGCGCGCCCTGAAGCCGGAAGTCGTTGGGCACCTCGACCTCATCCGCAAGAACGGTCATCTGTACGGCTCCGTCGACTCCCCGGCAATCCAAGAGGCGGCGCGTGCGACTTTGGAGGTCATTCGAGATTGCGGAGGCATCCTCGACCTGAACACAGCGGGTTGGCGCAAAGGCCTGGACCACGCCTACCCCGAACCGTGGCTCCTGCAATTGGCCCACTCCATGGGCGTGCCCTTCTGTTTTGGAGACGACAGCCACGGACCCACCTTGGTGGGCGCCGGCATCGACGATGCTCGCCGCTACTTATTGGAGCATGGAATCGACCAGGTGACCGTGCTGGGGCGCAACGGCGATTCCGTTTGTCGCCAGGAAATCTCTTTGAAATAGGGCGCGACACGTGCCAACTATTCCGGCATCGGGCCAAGTTTTGGCCCATTACGCCGCGGCTTCCCGCTGGGCTTTGGATTCTACACTGGCTAAGCGATTATCAGACAGTGTCTTATGACGATTTGGGCCTTTGGCATCCATCTTGCCTCTTCCCTCAATGGTTGATAACTGACCAAAGACGGGGGAGGTAACGCTCATGAATGGGCAGATTAAGGGTTTGGTCGTGGGATTGTTGCTTGGAGTGGCTCTGACTATCTCCGCGGCGGTATTTGCAGGGCCCACAGTCAATGTCACCTCAACGGTAGGACCCAGCACGGCAGGACGCTTCTGCTTCCAGTCCCACATGGAGAATGGCAAGGGTTCCTATGCGGTACTCGACACGGAGTCCGGCGTCGTACGCGTTTTCAGTGGAGAAGGTAGTGTTGTGACGATCGACCCCGAGCATGAAGGCCCATCTACAGCCGAATAGTCCGGCCAAGCGGTTTCCCGCTCACTTATCGAGCACGTTGCGCACCAAGCGCAGGAGGGCGTCGGCGAGGAAAGGTTTCTGGATGAAGTTGAGCCCTTCCTCCAGGCCTTTGTAGTGCGCCATGACCGTGTGCGCGTAGCCAGACATGAAGATGACATTGAGGTCCGGGCGTCTCTTCCTCAGCATTTCCGCGATCTCGGGGCCATTCATACGGGGCAGCACCACATCTGTCAGCAGCAGGTCCAAGGGACCTTCATGCCGTTCGAAAACATCCAGGGCTTCGTCTCCGCGGGACGCTTGAAGGACCGTGTATCCATGGCGCGCAAGCAGGCGTGACGTGAGTTCACGTACCGATGCCTCGTCCTCCACCACGAGAACGGTCTCCGTGCCCCGCCGCACAGGTTCACGAGCTACTTCGTGGTGGGTTGTCTCGACAGGCGCATCGCTGCGTGGGAAGAAAAGCCGGAACCGTGTGCCCAAGCCCGGTGTGCTTTCGAGTTCGATTTCGGCGCCATGCTGCTGGACAATCCCATAGACCATGGCCAGGCCAAGTCCCGTTCCTTCGCCATCCCGCTTTGTGGTGAAGAAAGGCTCGAATGCGCGCAGGCGCGTTTGTTCGTCCATTCCGAAGCCCGTGTCGGCGACTTCGAGCATGACCCACTCACGCTGGTCCGCGGGGACGCCGTTGGGCTGGCGCAGCGTTTTGGGGGCACCGGCCGCCGTGGTCAGCGTGACCGTGCCTCCCTTCGGCATGGCGTCCCGCGCATTGAGAACGAGGTTCAGAATGATCTGCTCGATCTGGGACGTGTCTGCGCGGGTAGGGCTCAGTTCTTCCGCAAGTTTGAGTGCGAACTCAATGTGTTCTCCCACGGAACGCCGAAGCATGGGGAGCATGCCCTCGACCACGGTGTTGAGGTTCACCGCGTTGGGATGCGGCAGTTCCTTCCTGCTGAACGTGAGCAACTGGCGCGTCAGCGAAGCGGCGCGTTCGCCTGCCCGGCGGATCTCGTAAAGGTCCCGGCGCAAGGGACTATCCTGGTCCAGGTCGGTCAGCATGAGGTCGGCATAGCCGATGATCGAGGCCAGGAGATTGTTGAAATCGTGCGCGATTCCGCCCGCGAGTTGCCCGACGGCCTCCATCTTCTGGGATTGATAGAGCTGTTCCTCGAGTTGCCGCCGGACGCGGTTTTCCTTCTCGAGGGCCAAGGTCCGCTGCGCGACTTGCCGGCGCAACGAAAGCATCCACAGGATGACTGAGACCCCCAGCAGTGCGGCGACAAGCAATATGGCTGCTCCAACGCGCAGCACCTTGCGCAGTACCTGATGGTCGGTTTCCATTACCCCAAACCAGCGGTTGTAAATGCGGCGATACTCGTCGGTGCCTTTAACCTGGTCCAAGGCGGCGTCCAGCTCGCGGCGCAGGGCGAGATTGCCCGTCGCCACGGCAATGCAGAGGCGGCCGGAGAATACCGGGGCTCCGCTGGGTTCGAGGTCCTCCAGTCCATACTGCCGGATAATGGTAAGGCCCGATTGGTAGGGAACCAGCGCGCATTCGTGCGCCCCTGTCGCGAGCAGGCGCAACGCGTCGGGTTCGCTGGGCACCTCGACGATCTCACCCGCAATGCCCAAAGCCACCATGCGATCATGCATGAGGCTGCCCGATTCGACGATGACTTCCCTTCCGCGGAGGTCGGTTTCGGTGGTTATGCCGGTCTTTTCCTTGCGCACGAAGATGGAGTAGTCGACATTCAAGTGGGATGCTGTGAAATCCGCATCGGAATCGCGTTCAGGCGAATAGAGCATGCCAGGCAGGGCGTCGATCTCGCCGCGTGCGAGTGCAGCCCGCATGTCACTCCACTGCCCGGCCTTGATGACGAGTGGACGTCCCATCTTCGCTGCCACCGCCTTGATAAGATCCACGTCATATCCAGAGGGTACCCCATCGGCATCGACGAACTCGTAGGGTGGATAATCGAAATTGATACCAACAATCAGAGGATTTGACGAGGAAATCCCGCTGGAGGGAGCAGCGGGCTCACGCGGCGTGTCGCCCATCCCCAGAAGGGCGAATGCGGCCAGGGCCCCGATGAGGTATGCGTGTCGCGTGGCCAAGGTCTCCAGCAGTTTGTCCCCCTTGGCGGAAGGGGCGACTTCTAGCCATGCTGCCAAGAAGGCGCCGCGCCACTGTTGGCCTGTGCGGCAATCCGGACGAGCGCCTCAGCCTGCTTGCGCAGCATAGCAGGAATATGATGCGAAGGGAAAGCACCTCATGCGGACGTGTTCTCTTGATCGAAAAGGAGGAGCCCCCACGCTGGAGGGGGCAGCGTGGGGGCCATGGGACTCGATACCGGGGGAGGTACGAGGGGAACACTAATTGACCGCAATCCGTCGTGGCTTCACTTCATCCACTTTGTGCAACGTGACCGTAAGCACGCCATCCTTCATGGCCGCCTCGATGCGGCCGCGGTCAATGGCACGGCTGAGCGAAAACACTCGGCGATAGTCCGCCATTGGGCGCTCATTCATATGCACTCGGCCTTCAGCAGGTTTCACCGTCCGTTTGCCTGTCAGAATCAGTTCACCATCCTTCACTTCCAGATTGATGCCTTCCTTGGAAACACCCGGCAGTTCCGCTTCGAGGCTTACGGTATCCTCCCGCTCGATGATATTCACCCGTGGGGCGAGGAAGCACTGCGCTTTTTCAGGGGTTGTCGTGGTCATCGTCATACTCTCCTTGCGTAAGGGGGGCGGGAGCCGCCCCCCGTTGCTTCGTTTACACCCGGGTTAGTTGACCCGGACTTCAATGTGCTTCGGCTTGGCTTCTTCACGCTTCGGAAGGGTCACATTGAGAACGCCATCTTCGAACTTGGCGGTCACCTTTTCGGAGTCAAAACCGCCGGGGATCTCGAAGGAGCGCTGGAAGGCCCCGTACCGGCGTTCAAACCGGTGGTAGCCCTTCTCCTCGAGCTTCTCTTCCTGCTTGCGCTCGCCCTTGATGGTGATCATGTTGTCAACGACCATCAGTTCGATGTCTTCTCTCTTCAGACCGGGCAGGTCCGCCTCGAGGGTGTACGCCTGCTCTGTTTCCTTGAGGTCAACGGCAGGCGACCAGACACGCTCGAAGACATCGTAGTCGCGGCCCAGTTCACCGAAGAGCCGGTTGAATTGTCCTTCCAAGTCGCGCAGGGCGCTCCAAGGACTCATCTCACCACGATCTTTCCAACGTACCAGTGCCATAGCTGCCATCTCCTTTCATGTCATGCGCAGTTCACTGCGCGGCTGCCTTCAACTTGGTATCGACTAATGGGAGAGCAACGGCCATGCCAGAATCTGGCACAAATCTAAGGCGTTGAACATGAATGCCTTAAGGACTTCGGGATGAACTGGTCATTTCCAAGGGGTGCTGTTGCGTCGCGTTTTGAAAGGAGACGTGTTGCAGATTGAAGCAACCGATGAGCGGGCGATGTGAGCCATGGGGCTCATGCGACGAATGGGAGGCAGGGGAGAGCCACGTGCCGTTGGGTCACGGCCTTTCTGGGGCGGGCACCTACAACACCCGCCCCCGGCCAAAGATCGAAGCCCCACGAACGGGATTCCGGCGATCTATTCAGTCCGCAAAATTCGCGACGGATGGATGAACCAACGCGTCGAAATCGCGGTAGCTCATGCGGATTAGTTCCGTGTGAGTCCCCGCGTTAAAGGCGATCTGCTTGTCCCGGGTCAGTTCCTCCTGCACCCACACGTCCATGCCGTAGAGATTGCCGAATGGAGGCATCGCGCCCGTTTCGCAGTCGGGGAAGAGAGCATTCAGGTCCTCTTCTTTCGCCAAATCGAGGCTGCGCGCGCCGATGGCAGCTTTCAAACGCTCCTTGTCCAAATGGTAATGGGCGGGAAGCACGGCCATGCACATCCGGCCGTCCACTTTCACGATGATTGTCTTGGCAAGTTCCTTGCCTTTGATGTGGGTGACCTGCGCAGTCCGTTGCGCCGTAAAGGTCTGGGGATGCTGGATGGTGCTGTGGGGTACGCTGCGGCGGTCGAGGTACTCGGTGATGAGACGGGTTGCCATGACAAGACCCTCCCTTTTCTCGGGTTCGTCCTGGGGACCGCTCGACGGGCGGCCCGAATGTACGATACTCCTTTGTTTCCATAGTAGACCCGGAGCGCGGATCCGTCAAGGTCATGGAGAAAGCAACGTGACTTCTGAGTGTCGAGTGGGCGGCTGGTGCGCAGGGGCTGAATGAGAATTATGAGATGGATGGGAAGAACGAGTGGGGTACGGGACCTGCTCTAACCCCACCTATCCCGGGGAGAGCCGCCGGGTCACCCGGCCGTCCAGAAGCGTTTCTTGCTCCCGTGCGGACCTGCCTTCACAGTCAACGGAGCGGCGCATTTCGGGCAGTGTCCGGCGTAGGCGGTGCCTTGCCGGTTGAGGTAGATGCGCGCGTAGACCCCGCAACACGTGAAATGGATGCCGATGAACGGGCGCGGCGAATGCTCAGGCTTTGCCATTCTTCGCGGGCTTCTGGTCGTTGTCGGGCGCAGGAGTGGCTGGCGCGGCCGCGGTCTTCTTCTTCGCGGAGATCACTTCCGCGACGCTCCAGGTCACCCAGACCAATCCCCCGCACGCGAATCCCGCGAGCAGGGAAATTGTCAGCATCGTCATGAATTGCATCAGGGGGTCTCCTGCCGTTTTTCAGGGAGACGCGGCACGAGCGGCGGCGCCGGCGCCGGGGGAGTTATCGCTTCGTGCTTCTCGTCAACTGCCTTGCCCGCGGCTTCGACGCCGCGGATCTGCTCGCGCAGCTCCTGGAGTTGCTGCCGCATGGCATTGAGCTGATCCGCAAGGGCCTGGTTGGATTGGCGCAACGCTTCATTCGCTTCCCGGAGCGCGCTTTGAGCGGAGATGATCTCGTCTCGCGAAGGGCTCGCGCTGAGTGACGAGATACCGGGCACGACAGGTTGCGCGGGTGGTACTGGCATCACGGGGCCTTTGGGCAGCGCCACGGGCTTCTCCGCCACCGGCGTATCTGATTTGGGCAGCTCTTCCTTCACGCAGGCTTGTATTTCGTCAAACCAGGCCTTGCCGGTCCCCTTGAGCACGCACCGTACGATGACGAAATCTGTTTCGTTGGGTACGGGCACATCCATATCGACGAGGGTCCAATCCCGGGTGCCGGAAATGGGCTTGGTGTCTATGGTCGATTGCTGTAGCATTACGGTCCAGGGTTGTTTGCGAAAACACTGGACCCAGATGGCCGCATACGTCGCTTCTTCGGATTTGATGACGCCGGAGACATGCAGCGTCTT
>JADLCA010000016.1 GCA_020847495.1 Candidatus Hydrogenedentota bacterium
CTGGCCGCACGTCCCAATACACGTTGCCGTCGAGGACGAACTTGTCATTCTTCCAGGTCGAACCGAGTAGTACGCCCTTGTCAAACAGCACAATGTTGTTGCTGAAGCTGAAGCTCAGGTGTTCCTCATCCCGCGAACGTTGAAGCTGCTGGTCACGCGCGAAGGCGAAAATATTGTTCCGGACGATGTTCGTCTCGCCGTAATGCTGATGGAACCCGCCGTGCGTCGTGCGATAGACGACGTTGCTCTCGATCAGGATGCCGCTGCTGCCTTCGTCGGTGTAGATGCCCCAGCCGCCGTATTTCGTCGCGGCCATGTCGTGCCAGAGATTGTTGACCACGCGCGTGCCGGGCTGTTTGCCGAGCATGTAAATGCCCGCCATGTCGCTGAGCACGGGGCCATCACCGTACGACATCGCGCCGATGTGATGGACATGATTGAACGCGACGAGGTTGTTCGATGCCAGCGCCGGCCCGTAGCCCCACGTCCAGCCGATGGAAATCCCCGTGTAATAACAGTCGTAAATTGCATTGTGCGTGATGCGGTTGTTCGGCGACTGGCCAATCCAGACCCCGATGGCGCTTTGATACAGCTTCCCACCGCCGTGAATCCGGCAATCAGAAACTTCATTGCCCTGGGCTTGTTCAACGGCGTTGGTGCGAATCGCCGTTTCGCCGATCTTGATTCCGCCCGCGCCGAGATCCGTCAATTCACAGCGCGAAATCCGGTTGCCCTGACAGCCGCGCGCCAGTTCCAAGCCGTAACTGCCGAGATGCACGAACTGGCAATCCTCAAACACACTCCCGCGCAGGCCCTCGCCCCAGACCGCCGCGGGCACGCCGATGGCCGCCTGGCTGAACCCGCCCACCTCGCTGGTTGGCGCGGGCCACCCGGGACCGGCGTTCTTGTCGCCGACGCGCGCCAGATTCCACTCCGTATGGGCAAACGTCAGCCCGCGAAACTCGACGCGTTCCACGAACTGCCCCGCTTCCGGCTTCCCTTCGAGCCGGACCAACTGCGTCAGCACCGGCGCAATGGCTTCAATGCGATCCAGCCGTTCGCCCGGCATTGGCGCATAAAACAGCGTGCCGCTCTGCGCATCGAGATACCATTCGCCCGGCGCGTCCAGCAATTCGAACGCGTGTTCAACGTAGTAAAGATCGTCCTTTTGCAGCTCAAACACCGAGCGCTTGCCGAAATTCACCAGGCGCCCCGCTTCATCCACGCTTGTCACCGGCAGCCGCGATTCAACCCAGCGCGTCATGGCAACCACCTCGGCATTGGTCACCGACGGCCAGGCTTTCAGATCGGCGCCGTGAAATTTAAATCGCGTGTGTCCCTTCGTCCAGTCCGCTGCTTTGTCCGGAAGGCTCTCGATGCTCAAATAGCCCTTGTTTGGATGCCGGGCGCGAACGCGTCGCTCACCATTGACCCATAGCTCGCGGAAGAACCATTTGCCTTCCCGCGCCTCGGGAATTTCCGTGGCCCAAAGTTTCTTCCCCGCGACCGTCACTTCCTTCCAACCGGTAAGCCGCCTACCGCCACTGATAACCGGGAGCTCCTTCGGATACGCCACCAGTTTCAGGTTTGAGTCCTCCGGCTTGAGCGTGACCGGAGCCAAAAGGAAATACGTCCCGCCGCGAACCCAGATGGTTGCCGCGTCCGTCTTGCTCCCCTGCCCCGCCTTGAACTCCCGCGCCGCTGCCAAGGCGCGCGGCAATGTTGCAAACGGACCATCGGTCGCTAGCCGGTTGGGCGACGCGAGGCCGCCGGACCATGCATTATGGCCGTTCGTGGCCACGAAGAAAATGCCAGGACCGGGCTTGGGTGCCGGGGTTGGACTTCCCGCTTGGTCCAAGGCACCAGCGCAGCCGCAGAGCACACATACGGTAACGAAAGTTGCACAGAGCGTGAGTTGGGTTTTGATGTTCATAAAGCGTCTAATTGTGTTCAACCGTTGATATTCCGCCACCCTCACCCTGACCCTCTCCCATCCGATGGGAGAGGGAACAGCGATGGAAGCGACTGTGTTTTCCAAAGCACGTTCCATAATCTCCACCTCTCGAAATCTCCAGAGCCGGCGAATAATCCCCCCTCTCCCCGGGGGAGAGGGCCGGGGTGAGGGCGAACGTTTAACCATCATCCACTTTGTCGGGCTAAGGTTTGGCATCATCACTGGCATTATCCTTCACGATCGCCACACCGCTGCTGCTGTTCGCCACGCGCAACTTGCCCTTGATGAGATTCTCCGTTACGACGGCCTTGCGTACGGCTGCGCCGACTTCAATCTGAGGTTTGTTCTCCTGAAACTCACAACCGCGCACAATTAGATTTCCGCCCTCGGCCTGAATCGCGTGGCGACCTTCCTTCTTGCTGTCCCAATGCACGAACGTACAATCGCTGAACCCCACCGTCCCTTTGCCGGCGATCTTTGCGATCTGATTGCACGGTCCCCAGAACGCAGAATTGACGAAGCGCACGCTGCCAGCGTTGTTTGTGCTCACACGCACCATGGTCGGATCCGGGCCATGAA
>JADLCA010000017.1 GCA_020847495.1 Candidatus Hydrogenedentota bacterium
CGTGACGATGACTCGCGTGCTAACCATCATCGCGACCCTATCGATCGTCGTGACCGCCGTATATGTCCTGCGCGGTCTCGCGATGGTGTTTCAAGGGCCGATCACGAATCATCATTTCGAAGAACTGGGCGACGCCACTTTGACCGAAAGACTCTCTACGGGGATTCTGGCCGCCACCCTGCTCTTCGTTGGTATTTTGCCCTGGCTCATCATCGATTTGATTGAGCCTTCGCTTTATCCGTTTATAAACCGCTTGCAGGGAATCGCCGCGGCGGGCGCCATAGGAACACTCTAGGGACCATTGATTCGACCATGAGCATCATCATTCCAGAGTTGATTGTGATCGGCACGGCGTTTGCCATCGTGCTAGCCGATCTTTTCATGTCGGAGCGCACCCGTGTGGTCATCGCCCCGCTGGCAGCCCTGGGACTCCTGTGTGGAATCGCCGTGAACGCGCTCCACACTCCGGTCACGGGTGAACTCCTCGGCGGCCGTTTCACAATGGACCCCGTCGCCTGGTGGTTCAAGATCCTGTTCATGACCGCCGCGCTGTTCACTGTGCTGCTCTCCATTGACACGCTCGACGGCCGCGCCGGCGTGCGTGTGCGCGGCATAGGGTTCCGCGGCGAGTACTACAGCACCATCCTCTTCAGCGTCGTGGGCATGATGTTCCTCGTTTCCGCGCGCGACCTCGCCACGCTTTTTGTAAGCCTCGAGCTGGCGACGCTTCCATTGTTTGTGTTGGCCGCGTGGCGGCGCGACGATCCGCGGTCCAGCGAGGCCGGTCTGAAGTACGTGATCCTGGGTGCGTTGGCCGCCGCATTCATCGTGTATGGATTCGGCATTCTCTACGGGTTGGCGGGCAGCACCAATCTCGACGTGATCGCGCAGCGCCTCGCGGGTCCCTACACGCCGGCGTTTCTGCTGGCCGTCGCGCTGGTGTTGGCCGGGACAGGTTTCAAGCTGACGATCGTCCCCTTCCACATGTGGGCGGCGGACGTCTACCAGGGCGCCCCCACGCCGGTCACCGCCTATCTGTCCGTGGCGTCCAAGGCGGCCGGATTGGCATTCGCCTTTCAAGTCCTGTATCGCCTGTTTGGGAGTTGGGTGCCTCACTGGGGCCTGCTGATTGCCGTCTTTGCCGCGCTGACCATGACCCTCGGCAACGTCGTGGCCATCGTGCAGCACAACATCAAACGCTTCATGGCGTTCAGCGCCATTTCCCAGGCGGGATACTTCCTGTTGGGGTTCCTCGGCGCTGCCGATGGCGGCGTCCCCGCCATGCTCTTCTATCTGCTTGTGTACATCGTGAGCAATCTTGCCGCCTTCGCGTGCATCATCTGGTTCGCGAACGAGACGGGTAAGGAACAGATTGAAGACTACCGCGGACTTTCCCTGACCAATCCCCTGATGGCATTGGCCCTCATGGTGGCCCTGTTCAGCCTCGCGGGCATTCCGCCGCTGTCAGGATTCGTCGGCAAGTTCTTTTTGTTCAGTATCGCTTCGCAGGCCGGCTACCACTGGCTCGTCGCGGTCGCGGCCGTGAACTCGACGATATCGCTCTACTACTACCTGCGCGTGGTCCGGCAGATGTACATTGAGCCTCCGGCGGATCCGGCCCCGTCCCTGCGAACTTCGATGAGCTTGAGTGCCACGGTCGCGATCCTGTCCGTAGGCGTGGTCACGCTCGGCATCATCCCCATGATCTACGACCGTATCCACGCCACGACAATCGCCTGGCTCGCATCCCTCGCGCAAGGATGAGAGGCGCACAGGGCGGACGTTCGCCTTCCGCTTGTGCTTCGGTAGTTTGCCGGCAAAACCGCGCTTTCCCACAGCGGCCACGGACAGGTTGCGCACTTTCAGCGCTCCAGATTGGGGAGGAGGTGCTGTCTACCCAGGGCGCCGCTTCGCTCTGCCCTGGGCTGGTATGGCGCCGGCCCTTCAGGCCTCTAGAAAGACCGCACGCAGTCTCAGTAGTTTCCCTCTTCATTGGCGTTAAGTGGCGTTCATTCGCGTTCCTCTGTGTTCCGTCTGCGCTTCCTCTCGCTCGTCTGGCTCATCTGCGCACAACGACGTCATCTGCGAACCCGATTGAATCCTGATCCCGGCTTTCATTCTTCAAACCTGTGGAGATCTGTGCAATCTGTGGCGAAATGCCTCCTCTTCTCCATCTGCGTCATCTGCGGACACGATCGGGCTTTGGTTGTGGCCATGCTTGCTGTGTATATCGGTAGAACCTGTGGACAAGCTACTCATCCCCTCCCTGCCTTCGCCCTCTTGGTTCTCTGCGTTCAAATGAACTGAAGACCATGGGCAGGGATGCACATGCCACCTCAACATTTCCTTTTTTGAATCGGCGTAATTGATGAAATCGGTGGGCGACGATCTTCGATTGGTTGCGGCTACGCCGCGATGGGCGGATCAACCTACCGTGATTGGGCCTCCTTGAAGATCTCGTCCTCCGGCAGCGGTCCAGCGAACACTTTCACATCGTCCATCGCCCCTTGAAACGGATACGCATTCTTTCGGCCGATGTAATTGGCGAGGATGGCCGGTTGCTTCTGAGGCGCCAGCGCACCTTCGACCGCTTGCTCCGCTACCTGCACGGCATTCACATAGACGCGGATGGCCTTGCCATCGTACGTGGCCGCCACGTGCGACCAGAACCCCGACGGCACGGACCACTCAGGAGACAGAGCGCTGCACTCCCGCCCGTCCGTCGTGCCGAACTCGAACATGATGCGCGTCCAAGCGAACCGCAACCGCCACCCCGGCCACGGCGGGTCGCCGCTCTTATCGCCCTTCATGCACAGCACTTCCGTGGCCCTGTGCCCGTCCGCGGGCTTCACCCAGGCCATGATCGTCATGCCCTCATGCAGGTTGAGCGACTCGGAATTGGCGATAGTGAACCCGCCTTCGCCCTCCGGCTTGAACTCCAGCGCCTTTCCCGAAATGCCGTCTATCACGGCCGGGGTGCCATTTCCGAACAGGATGCCGTCGTGCCCTTTCCCGGAGACATCTGCGAGCGTGCCGTCCTTCACCTCGTCCATCGGCCAGTGCGCCACCAACTCCGCGCCTTGGACGCGCGACGCCACAAACAACACGCACACAACGGCACACGGCCAGACAATCCGCCTCATTCATTTCACTCCCTATACGCCTCGACTTCTGTAACGAATGTGTATTGCTGCTCGGGCCGGTTCTTCCGTATCTCAATTCGCAATCGATTCACCGATACGACCGGAAAACTCAGCGAGGCACTGGCTGTGTTCACTCCCGGTAAGGCGCTCGCCTCTTTCCATGTCTCGCCATCGGGAACGAGCACCGCAAGGTCCTCAATGGTGCCAGACCATACAACGACGCGACCCACCTCGACCGGGGCGGGCCACTCGAGTTCCACCCAGTCGGGATACTCATCTGGCGTACTGTCGCGCCAGCCCATGCCGTCTTCCACGCCATCCACGATCCGCGACGGCACGGAGCCGTACTGCGACTTCGACGAAACCTTGATCGCAACGCCCGATTCCTCAAACGCCACGTTGCCAGCCTTTCTTCTTGCGGCATCGAGTTTATCAATCTCTGCTTGCGCGTCCGCGACGCTTTCACGTTGGGCAAGTGCGACATTGGTCGCGTAGACATGCGTGGCATAAGGGCCAAACGTATCGGAAAAACGACCGTCGGCTCCGCGCGTGAGCGAGCGAGTCTCCGAGACGGCGTGCAATTCCTCGACAGACCCCAGCGCTTCCACAAGCGCTAGCGTAACCTGTTGGGGTTCCGGCGCCGTGTTCACGGCAAATACATACACATGCTCATTCACCTTCCGCGCGGAACAGTGAATGTGCTCCGCCAACGGCGCCTCGACCTGAACGGTATCGCCCACCCCGCTGGCGAGCACGGCCTCCTTGAGATCCGCGATCTCCCGCGCGAGGAACGGCATGCCAACGCGCAAGTCCATGTAGCTGAGGCTGTCTCCCCACAGGTAATAGAGGAACCCTTTCGTGCCCTCGATGACCGCCTGATAGGTCA
>JADLCA010000018.1 GCA_020847495.1 Candidatus Hydrogenedentota bacterium
GGCGTCGAGCAGCGGCGCGGCCTTGAACGTGTTGAGCAGTCCCTCGGCGATGGCCGCGATGAGGGCCTTGGGGTGGCCGTCTTTGCCGAAGCCTTTCAACTGAGGGACGGCGACTTTTTGCCATTGGGTGAACAGGTTGGTGACGGAGTCGTTGAAGGCCGTGAACTCGGCGTGACCCAAGATGATCGCTTTGACGTCAGCAATCGGGAGCTTGAGCTGGGAATAGCCGGGGCGATCGGCCGGAGCGAAGAGCGCGGCGCGAACTCCGGGAATGACTTTCCAGTAGGCCGCGAGGGCGTCGAGGTCGCGGTTGGGAATGCCGCCACGAAGGTGGGCGTCGATGTCCTGGAGGTCCTCCGGCTCCGTGCTGTCGATGTAGCGCGGGAGGTTGAGGTTGTAGGCGTTCTTCGGGTCCGCGATCTCCGTGAGAGGGACCATCCGGGAGTAACGCGGCAGTTCCACCTGGTTCGTGAAGGTGTCCACGATCTTGTGCAGGTCCTGCTCGCGGAGGCGGTTCTTGTTGCCGTCCTTGATGAAACCCTTGGAGGCATCGATCATGAAGATGCCCTTGCGGGCGACGGCGTTCTCCTTGTCGAGAACGACGATGCAGGCCGGGATGCCCGTGCCGTAGAAGAGATTGGCCGGCAGGCCGATGATGCCCTTGAGGATGCCGGAGCGGACGAGGTTTTCCCGGATAGCCGCCTCGGCGTTGCCGCGGAAAAGCACGCCGTGGGGGAGGATGCAGGCGGCCTTGCCGGTGCTCTTCATCGAGCGGATGATGTGCAGGAGGTAGGCGTAGTCGCCCTGCTTGCCCGGCGGCACGCCCCAGCCGAAGCGCTGCCAGGGGTCGCCCCCGCCGCTCTCGCCGAGGGTGAGGCCGGTGGACCAGGCCTTGTCCGAGAACGGGGGATTGGCGACGACGTAGTCGTAGGTGCGGAGCTGCTCGCCGTCCTTGAACTTGGGGGCGCTGAGGGTGTTGCCCGAGACGATTTTCGCGGTGGGAAAATCGTGCAGGATCATGTTCATGCGGGCGAGGCCCGCCGTGGTCACGTCCTTCTCCTGCCCCTCGATGGTGAGCGCCTTGCCGGACTCGGCCGCGACCTTGAGCAGCAGCGAGCCCGAGCCGCAGGTCGGGTCGTAAACGCGGGTGGAAGCCTTCGTGGCCGCGGGCGTGATGCCGATGACCTTGGCCATGATGCGGCTGACCTCGGACGGGGTATAGAACTGGCCCTTGGACTTGCCGCTGTCCTGGGCGAAGTGCCGCATCAGGTATTCGTAGGCGTCGCCGAGCAGGTCGTCTTGGTCGGCGCGGTTCTTGGCGAAGTTCAGCTCGGGCTTTTCGAAGATGGCAATGAGCTGGGTGAGCCGGTCCACCTTGTCCTTGCCCTCGCCGAGCTTGTTGGAGTCGTCGAAGTCCGGGAAATCAGAGCGGGCGAGGCTCTGGTTCTTGTCCACAAGCGGGGCGACCACCTCCTTGTTGATGCGATCGCCGATGTCGGGTTTCCCCTTGAGCGCGACCATGTCGCGGAAGCTCGCACCCTTCGGGATGACGACAGCAGGGGCGAATTCATCCGAGTCACCGTATTTGTCGGTGACGGATTTGATGAAGAGCATGAACAGGACGTAGTCCTTGTATTGGCTCGGATCCATGCCGCCGCGAAGTGCGTCGCAGGCGGTCCAGATGGAGGAGTAGAGGTCAGATTTCTTAACAGCCATATTGGGTCCGGAGTCAGGACTTGCCGTTGCAAGAAGGACTTAGGCGGGCAATTTCATCGCTGATTGAGCCACCTTAGTCCATGGATTTTGTGCAGAGATTATGCCCCGTGGGGTGGGACAAAGGCGGTCCCAAGCTCCGGAATCTCCCCTCAAAAACGTGCAGGAAGGTCTTCGCTATCACGCAAGGCCCTGTTGTCTTTTCAAAATAGGCCCAAATCCGCCGAATACCGCTGCTTAGGATGTGCCCCTTTTGCGTCAGGTCCGAATTTTAGCCCAAGTTCGTCAGTTCGCGGAACAGTTTTGTTGCGGGGCAACAACTTGCGCATTTTCGGGGGTGTTTTTCGGCACTACATTCGCGATGATGCGCGGGCCTTTGGGCATGCGGAGGCCGAGGTGAGCGAGCAGTTGGGCGGTCGCGGGCTCGGGCGTGGCGACAACGCGCAGACGCAGCTCGGTTCGCACGGTGCCGCGTAGGACCGGAAGGAATACGTCCACGCTTTTTACTCCGGAGAGTTGCTTGACGAGTTGACGAGCGCAGGTGCCCAGTCCCTTCGCTTGCATCCATTGCTCGAGTGAGCTGGATGTACCAGGGCCACAACTGGGCTGGGTCGGTTTCCTCGCAGTTGGTGCGCAGCAAATACGCTCCTTCTTGGCGATGCGCTTTTTGCCCTACATCTACCGCGCTGGCGATCTGCAGGCCGTATACAAAAAAGCCCCGCGCCTTCTCTTGGCACGGGGCACAAATCTGAAAAACCGGGAATCGCCTCAGCTTGCTGTCGCAGCGGCCGCTTTCGGGCGGGAGTGCTTGGCGATGTGGCTCTTTGCACGTGCGGCAGCATTGCGGTGCACGACTCCGGACTTAGTCGCACGATCCATTGCTGAAGCATAGAGACTGCCGGCCGCCTTGATCCCATCAAGGTCACCCTTGGCCACAGCCTGCTCAAACTTCTTGTGAAGCGTCTTCAAACGGGTCTGAACCGCACGGTTGCGGGTGGTGAGGCGGGCGGATTTACGGGCGGCCTTGATGGCGGATTTGGTATTGGCCATAGCTGAGTGAGATTGATAGCCGGTCAAAAACCCAGACCAAGCGGCGGGAGTCAAGGGGGAAATGGGTTTGGTTTTGGGGCCGGTAAGCCGGATTCTGTTCCACGCCTCTCGGCGCTTCAGTCGCCATTTCTCTCGCCAGCTTTCGCCGACGCTCCGCTTTCGCGAAGTGCGGCATACCCGCAACTATCGGACGGGCCGCCCAGTTGCCTATTTTGCCTTGCACCCGATGGGGTTTTTCGTGCCGCCTTCATCGCTGTCGGCGCGGTGGGCTCTTACCCCACCTTTTCACCCTTGCCTGACTGGAACCGAAGCTCCAGCCAGGCGGTTTGAGTTTCTGTGACACTTTCCGTCGCCACGCCTTGAAACGTGACGCCCGCACTTGCTGTGACGCTCGTGCGGCATCGTGCCCTGCGGTGTCCGGACTTTCCTCTCCAGGAAAACCTGTCAGCAGACGGCATTACCCGCCCGCATGGGGTCAAAGAACCTGGAGCGACGACTAGGCCCCAAAACCAAAACCGCGTTTGAGCCGCCAACCGCGGAATCGCAGACATGATGCCGCCCTTCTCGAAAGGCAAGCCGCCAGCAATCCTTGCATGTCCGTCTTCGCCCGGCGAGGCGCCACCCAATCCATGATCAAATTGCGACGTCCCGGACGTTCCCCCCATCCGACGGTTTCCCACCTCCCCTACTCCACGTAAACAATCCGCCCACACTGATCGCACTGCGGCATCTGCCCGTTGGGGTCGGCTTTGAGGCGAATTGCAGACTCGACTTCCGATGAAACCTTGAGGTGACAACCGCCGCATTTTCCACCGGACACAGGAACGCACACCGGCATGTGCCTCGCGGCGATCCGATCGTAAAGCCGCAACATCGTCTCAACCAATGGGGTGCGCGCCAAAGTGACCTCCTCACGGGCGGCCCCCAGCTCCGCGGTTAGAACGGTCTCACGATCCCGGTGGGACCGTATGCGTGCCTCGTATCCGGAGATATTGTTTTTCATCTCCTTCTCCGCAGCCGCAAACTTGGCTTTCGCAGCCTCGATCTCGTAGAGGACGTTCAGTTCCGTCTCCTCAA
>JADLCA010000019.1 GCA_020847495.1 Candidatus Hydrogenedentota bacterium
CCAATTGGGGCAGCGCTTTTCCGCCGGCGCGCGACCCGCCTGCTTTATCGGCACCACAGACGACAGAGGTGTCAATCCATGAATCCACGAAGGGGGACCGTGCTGTTTCTCTTCTTTTCGCTCGGGCTGACCGCCGTTTTGATGCCAGCGCCCGCTTCGGCGGGGCCTGAGGATGGCGCATTCGGCCAAGCTCTAGACGCTCGGAGCGGGGCACTAGTCGTGTCGGCAGACGCAGCGTACAGCGCCGTGCCGTTGACCGTCGAGTGCAGGGTTAAGCTACTCCGCTCGGAGCAGTACAACATTCTCGTGGCTAACGAGACCAAGGCTTCGGCCACGCATTGGGAGAGTTTCACCACGCCCGGAGATGGGGTGTTGCATGCCTACGTGCCGGGCCGGACGCCTGACCACGTTCACACGTCCGCGCCCTTGGTCGATGGTCAATGGCATTGGGTGACGATGGTGATGGAGGAAACGCGCATCCGCCTTTTCGTGGACGGCGTGGAAAAAGCGAATGAGGCCGCTGTCGTTTCGAGGCAGGACTCCGTAGCGGGACCCTTCGCAATTGGCAGCCTCGCGGAAGGCGGGTTCGGGTGCAACGGTTTTGTGGACGAAGTACGCCTGTCTGCGGGCACACGGCCTGTCGATACGGTGCCGGATGCGGAACTCGCAGCCGATGACTCGACTCTTGGCCTCTGGCATCTCGCCACGGATGCTCCCGGAAAAGATGCCTCGAGTCGCGGGCGCGACGGGAAAGTCCAGAACCGGCAGATTGTGATTACCGCGAGTGGCGCGGAGATCCCCGGTGGCATGCCTGCGGAATTGCAGCCACTTCCGCCAGCGGAAGACGCGGCCCCGTTACGTACGGCATTGCAGGCTGTCACGGTTCGCTTGGGGCTGAAAACGGTTCACGCGGACACGATCCACGAAGACGTGCTGCGTGAGTGGAACCATGACTTCGAGTGGCTTGGAAAGAAAGAGCATCCCGATTCGAGACCGGGCGGTCCCAGTGCCGAGAAGTTGCGTCGCGAGGTCTATGACGCGGTGGCGCTGCCCACGGATGCCGATGGAGGCCCGTTGGGCACGGTGCTCCGGCAGACGAGGGCCATGGTAGACCGGTTGAGGCAGTCCGGCGGAAGCGCGCCGCTCGAATCAGTGGAAACGGATTTGCAGGTGTTGTGCGACGCGACGATCGCGAGTGCGCCGGTACCCGACTCGGACGACTACAGGGCTCTTTATCTGGCGGCGTGCGCGTTGCGGCGCGAGGCGGCATTAAGCAATCCGCTGCTGGACTTTGACTCGCTGATTTTCGTCGCGCGGGGGACGTTTGAGGGTTCGGTGCGCTCGAACCCGCAAACGCAGGACTCTCAGGGCGGCCACTTTGTCACGCAATATTTCGGATTCAATGCACTCCCCGGGGGCGGCCTGTTCGCGTTGCACAATTTCAAGAAGATGCCGGAGGTCGTCAACATCCTTGCCGATTCCGTGGTGCAGAACGGCCGCCTTCAGGGCCGGAAACTCGACCACGGCGCCTTCGCCACGCCGGATCTGTCATACGATGGGAAGACCATCGTCTTCGCCTGGACCGAGAACAGCGAACACAAATGGATACAGTCGAAGAGGACGTGCTTCCACCTCTTCCGCGTGAACGTGGACGGGTCCAACCTCGTCCAACTGACCGATGGCGACTTCAACGACTTTGACCCGTGCTGGCTGCCGAACGGACGCATCGCCTTCGTGTCGGAACGGCGAAATGGCTATATCCGGTGCTTTGCAGCGTACTTGAAAGTGCGCAGTTACACCTTGTTTTCTATGCGCGACGACGGCAGCGACATCATGCCACTGAGCTACTTCGAGACGAGCGAGTGGAACCCGTCGGTGAACAATGAGGGCCAGCTCGTCTACACGCGCTGGGATTATGTGGACCGCGAGAACTGCCTGGGCACGCGGTTCTGGATCAGCAATCCCGACGGCACGAACCCACGCGCGCCGCACGGCAACTATCCGCTGCCGTACCACACGTTCCCGGACCATCAGCCCTGGAGCGTTCACGACGGGCGCGAGTGGGACAGCCGGTTCGGCGCGCCCCTCGTCGAGATGGGCATTCGCTCCGTGCCGAACTCGCCGCTGTACATGTTCACTGCCGCGCCGCATCACGGCTCGATCTACGGGTCATTGTGCATGCTCGACCTGCGCCAGGAAGACGACCACCACATGTCACAGGTCAAGCGCGTCACGCCGGATGAACCGTTCCCAGAAACGGAGGTCCCCGGCCGGCGCCACTACAAGTATGGCACGCCGTGGCCGCTGAGCGAGGATTTCTACCTTTGCAACGTGTGGGAGAATCTGGCGCTGGTGGACCGGTACGGCAACAAGGAACTGCTGTGGAGCCTGCGCGCCATGCCGGGGTCGATGGACGAGCGGTTCCGTCTGATCGACCCGATTCCGTTGCGAGCGCGCGCCATGCCTATCGCGATACCGTCGACAGTGCGCCCGCGTAGCGATGAAGGCCGCAATGCAACCGTGTCCGTCATGAATGTGTACGACAGCGACCTCCCGTTCCCGGAGAAGACCAAGATCAAGTGGCTACGCGTGGTGCAGAACATTTCAAAGACGAACCACGCCATGGGTGAACCGC
>JADLCA010000020.1 GCA_020847495.1 Candidatus Hydrogenedentota bacterium
GGCGCGTTGGGGAAGCACGGGTGCGCAATGGCGAAGAGTCCGCCCTGGGCCTGCACACGCTGGCACACTCCCTGATCGTCACGAATGTCGTTGGTCAACTTCGGAAAGGTGTGAGGGCCGTAGATAAGGGCTACTCCCCTCTCATCGGTACCCCATTCCATGGCAGGAATAAGCACCACCTTCTTGGACTGGAACCCCGGGTCGAAGCAGGCGTCCATGGTGTTTCGATCGGTGATTGCGATGAAATCCAAACCCGCTTTCTCCGCACGAGCCACGAGTTCCGCAACCGATTCCTTCCCTCCTCCGTGAACGGAACGAACATGAAGGTCGCCCTTATACCAGCCCGCTTCCTTGGACAGCACAGGGGAGTCGTAGGGGATCATGTCAGAGAGCGGGAAACTGTCCGGGTCTCCTGGGTGTGTGCCAGCGGCGATCTCTACACGATCGAGCACCAGGTCGAAGTCCCTATCGAACGCACGTAAAGGAAGAGAGCCTCCCGAACCCTCCACTAGTTCAACCAGGACCGTGGCAACTTCGTTGGCCTGCACAGTCACTTCGTGCATGTCCACGAGGATGGGAATATCCCAGTCGTACACGTAAATGTATGCTATGTAACGACCTGGAGCGCAGTTAGCGGTCACCTTGCCTTCCTTGAGACGGTAGGGAACGGGAGCACCGCCGCCCGTGGGCACGAGTTCAATCTTGCCGGGCAGGTTTCGCTTCAGCACATCCGTGACCTCCACGAAGACCGAGCCGCCCGCGGCGGCATTTTCAGCCGCCACAGAGGGACGAGGCACGGTCAGGGCCAAAGCGGCCAAAAGCAGGGCCGCGGCACGCGTAACGGCGGTCGTTGGCAGCGTCGTGTTCATGGAATACTCCCAAAGGTCGGAACCTACAATTATGTTGCAATCTGCTTATATAGTAGTTATAATACGCCCTGCTAGAACGAGGAGTAGCAGTATTCGTTCACAGCACTCGTGACCCGCTTGGCCGTTCCAGGCGGGCCTGAGGATTGGGTGCCGCTTGGGTCTACGATGCGGCAAAATGAGGAGGAAGTCAAGATGTTATCGAGTATCGACATCAACAGCAGCGTAGCGGTGTACGTGCAGATCGAGAATCACGTGCAATTCGCTATCGCCAGCGGGCGTCTCAAGGCGGGCGATCAACTTCCGTCCGTGCGCGAGTTGTCCGAGCGCCTTGGCGTCAACCCGAACACGGTTGCCAAGGCCTATCGCGACCTGGAAGTCATGGGCCTGCTGTATACGCGGCGCGGGATGGGCGTTTTCGTGAACAAGGGCATCGAGGCCAAGTGCCGCGAAGACTGCCGCAAACGGATCATCGGCCGCATGCATGAAGTGGTCGCCGAAGCCAAGGCGGCGGGCATGAGCAAGGGCGAGGTGCAGGAAGTCGCGGAGAAGAGCTTTGCTTCTGAAGCGGGCCCGTACAGCGCGACCCCGAACAACCTGGCGGCGCTGGCAAAGGGCAAGAAGAAGGCGAAATAAGGCCGTATTCGGTCCTTTTGTAAAACAAGAACCGGGCAGTCTCTCAGGAGGACCGCCCGGTTCTGCTCTTTACCGCGTATATCATTCAATGGCAATAACTTACGATGCTTGCCCGTTTCTGATTCGCCAAAGTGTTGGGGTCAATCCATGACACGATATGGGTAGGAATGAGAAAAGCGCTCACAATTCCGCCCCTGCTGTTCAAGAAAATAATTGACATTATCGCGATCATGCTATACACTTCATACAGAGCACTTGGGGCTCCGGATCCGCAGTTGGCGGCCGCATCGTCGCCACCGGGCAAGTGGGGTGCGATTCCACTCGCGGGTTCCGGGTGGTACGGTGTACCAGTTTGGGCAAATGGGCGCAATAGAATCCATGGAAGACTCGGCTAGTTCGAGACATGTCGCCGGGCGGGACCATCCTGAGGCCGCTGAGGCAAACGAAGGCGCTGTTGGGGCGGCACGTTTGTCCGCAGGGGACGTGGTGGACCATGCGGGGCGCCTGAGCCACGGCGCAAAGGTGAAGCGCGGCCAGTTGAGCGCCGTTCAGCAGGGACGTTACGGAACCGGTCCCGCACCTTACGGCTACCGGCGCGGAATGGACAACGAAAAGCCGCTGGTGGTGGACGACCGCGAGGCCGAGGTGGTGCGTATCATCTTTCGTGAGTACCTCAACACGCGCAGCACCGGCAAGGTGGTCTCCTATCTTCACTCGAAGGGCATCTTCACCCGCAAGGGCAATAAGTGGTCGCGCCAGGCGATCGCAATCATCCTTTCCAATCGCACGTACCGCGGGCGCGTGAGCTACGGCGACGTGGAAACACAGGGGGTCCACGACCCCATCATCGACCCTGCCCTGTTCTACAAGGCCAACGCGCTTCGCGAACGGCGCAAACGCGGGCGCGGCTCGTTCGAAGACTAGGGCCGCCACCCCAAAACGGGATGCTCCATGCGTTGACCCCCTTCGCTTCGCGTGACTATAATTCCTTCTGCTTCTGTCACCTGTATTGACCGTTTGCCGGCTCAAAAAGGGAGCTTTGTTCCCCGCTATGCTTGACCGAAACGCCGTGGCACTGCTCGTCATTGACTACCAAGAGAAGCTTCTGCCCAAGATCCATGCCGGGGATGCCGTCGTCGCGCAGGCGGTCAAGCTGATCCGCTTCGCCCGGGAGATGGGCATCCCGATCGTCTGGACCGAGCAATATCCCAAGGGGCTGGGTCCGACCGTGGAGGTTTTGGGAAACGAGCTTGAAGGCTTGACCGTTTTCGAGAAGATGTCGTTCGGGTGCATGGGAGACGCTTCCATTGCTTCTGCCATCGAAGAAACGAAGCGCCGGCAGCTGCTGCTGACCGGAATCGAAACCCATGTTTGCGTGATGCAGACCGCGCTCGCGGCACTCGAAAAAGGCTACGAAGTGTTCATCCCGCGCGATGCGGTGGGTTCGCGCTCGCCGCAGGAATACGCGGCGGGCCTCCATCGCCTGGACAAGGCCGGCGCGCAGCTTGTGACCACGGAAATGGCGCTCTTCGAGCTCTTGCGGGAAGCGGGCACACCGGAGTTCAAGAAGGCGCTTCCGCTCGTCAAGTAGGCGGTCACCACAGACACAATCAAACGGGGATAGGTCCGGGCTTGGCAGCGCGTCTGCCGGCCCGGTGCGGTTCCCAAGAGGGGGAGAGGGTATTATGTCCATCGCATCAACGTTGAGCGGCCTAATCAGGAGTGTGCTTCCCATGACTGTCGCAATGCCGGCGCTGTTTGCCGCGGGCGCCGCGCAGGCGGCCCCCCTGGCCACCGCGTATGACGACGACGGCGCCATAACCGTCAACGGAAAGCGAACCCTTATCCTGGGCAGCTACTACGCGGGCAACAAGTACACGGCGCCCGAACCCACTGCGGAGCTGTATGCCGAACTCGCGGAAGCGGGATTCAATCTCGTCCGGGCCAACGGGGCGAATCTAGACTTGGCGCACGCGGCGGGCCTGATGACGTGGACGGACGCCGGAACTATCAAACTGGACGATCGCGAGAAGAGCGCGCAGGCCATCCGCGATAATGTGAACGCGGTGAAGGACCACCCCTCCGTGGCCTTCCTGGAGACGGTGGATGAACCCGCGTGGACCTGGATGAAGGCCGAAGCACGTATCCCGGCGCAGGCGCTGGCCGAGGCATACCCCATCATCAAGGAACTGGACCCCAACCATCTTCTTTATACGAACCACGCCCCGACGAATCTCGTAAGAACTCTTCAGGAATACAACGCCGGGACCGACATTGTGGCCGTGGATATCTACCCCGTGAACCCCGGCGGTTTGAAGCACTCCTACGCGCTGTTCGAGGATGCGCTCCAGGGCGACCTGAACAACACCTATCTAAGCCAGGTGGGTGAGTACACGGAGAAGATGCGCCGTGTCGCGGGCCCCAACCGCCCGGTCTTCATGGTGCTGCAGGGCTTCGCGTGGGAAATGCTGACCGATGAGGGCGAACGCCGCCAGGAGAAGATACTCTATCCCACCTACGAAGAGAGCCGCTTCATGGCCTTCCAATCGCTGATCAAGGGCGCCAACGGGCTGATTTACTGGGGCACTTTCTTCACCCCGCAGCCGTCGGATTGCTGGACCGGCATCAAGCGGGTCGTGCGGGAAGTAGCTGACCTGGCAGGACCGCTCGCGGAGCGCACGGCCGATGTGACGCTCTCGGCCGACTACCACGAGTTGGGCCGCTCCGTGGACGACGGTGTGCAGTGGCTCGTGAAAGCGCACCAGGACAAGCTCTATGTCTTCACCTGCAATGCCGACAAGAACCCCTGCAAGGCTACGCTATCCGGACTGGGCGGTTGGACAAGCTGCCGCGTGCTGAACGAAGACCGCGCACTCCCGGTCGAAAATGGCGGCATCACCGACACGTGGCGCCGTTTCGACGTGCACATCTACGAACTGAGCCGCTGACGCGACGGGCATCCGTGACTATTTGCCGCGCTTGCGGAGCGCCGTTTCCAGGAGCGTGATGTCGACCTGAATCATGTCCGGGTTGTCTTTCGTGAAGACACCCACGCACACCGCATCGCCGGGGCGGTAGGCGTCCGCGACGTATTCGAAGGCCTCGCGCGGGTCATTGCGGCCTGCGGCGAGCACTTTATAGTGGATGGCGGGCGCCGGCAACTCCTGAATGAGCGCGCACATGGCTTCGCGATGCTCGGGACCGTAGTACTCCTTGGTCTCGTAGTCGCGGTGCGCCTGTCGCGTGCGGTCATCCGGGTTGTAGTAACAGGTCATGAAGAAGTCGAGTTCGAGATGCTCGGCGGCCCAGCGGATGGTGGCCGTGTTGTGCCCGGCAACGCCTGCGGCCATGCCGTTGTCTTTGATCGCCCGGATGGCATCGAACACCTCTTCGGTCTTTCCATTCGCGACACGGTAATCGAGTTCGCCGCCGTGAACGAAGCAGCACCGCGCGTGCCCGTGGATGGCATTGGTGACCCCATGCATGATGCTGCCCACGCCGGGGCAGGTCTGGGCGATCCACGTGAGCGAGCCGCCTTCATTCCGGTGTTCGCGCAATGCGCGCATGACAAAATCATCGGCGCGCGCCAGATGGGCGGTCACGCCCGCCGCTTCCGCAAGGCGATAGCATTCCTTCACGCGGTCCATCGTGTACCAATTGCGCATTTCCTCGTCGCGCTCGCGGGTCTGGTGCGCGTAGCCGCCAATGGGATTGGCGCCGAGGATGAAACGGCTCACCGGAACGTCGCCCAGGGTGACCGTCTGGGGCCGCAGCAGGCCTTCCTTCCGGGTCTCCTGCGCCGCTGCTTGGGATGGACTCATGGACCTCTCTCCTTTGCGTTGATGTGCGGGTCACGGTTTCCGGCACGTGAACAGTCCGTATCGCATGCTTCCCGTATTGTACGCCAACCAGATTCGGAAGACCGTTCTGGCGAATTCGCGGTTCGGGCCGCTCCGCAGGAAACGGCGCGCTTCGGGGTCGGTGGGCAGACGTTTCGCCATGCGCCCCACGATGACGGGCCAAGTCTTCTTGACCTTCTGGCTGAGATCTTCGTACGTGATGTCGACGAGTCCAGCCTCGAGCATCATCTCGCGGTACTCAGCTTCATTTCCCATGCCGGGCAGGCGGCCTTCCCGGCAGATGGGTTCCAACAAGCACGCGATCTCGCACCGGGACGGATCGGGCCGTGCCAGCCAGGCATAGACCCCAAAGCGCCCACCGGGTTTGAGCACGCGGACCACTTCCTTGAAGAATGCGGGCTTGTCCTCCATGTGCTCCGAACTCTCGATCGAGATGGCCGCGTCCTGCGAGCCGCCGGGCAACCCGTTGTCAAACCAGTTCCGCAGCCTGAACTCAGGATTCGTCTGGCCGCATGCCTTCTCGACTGCGTAGTCGTACTGGGCTTTCGACAACGTAAACGCGGTGACCTTCGCTCCGACCCCATTGGCGAGAATACGGGCGGTTCCGCCGTAACCGCAACCAATATCCACAACCGCGTTGCCGGCCTGGATGTCCAGCGCCTCGATGAGTTTGTGCGTGAGCTGCAGCGTCGCAAGTTCGGGGTTCTCCGCGCCAGTTTCCCAAAGTCCGTGGTGGACATGCTCCCCCCAGATCTCCAGGTACCACTGATTCAAATCATCGTAGTGTTCCGCCACGTGATGGTAGCGCTGCTCGACTCGGGGATGAATCACGCGTGGCCTCCAATAATGTGCCGGAGCGCGGTGTTCCGTTGCCCATCCGCGCGGCAGATGCTATCATCTGGCGAAGGACGCTTCATGGTCAACAGAAGCATCCGCCGGTACTGGAGCAAGCCACCATGTGGACCTATTATCTCTTCATGGCGTTTTTGATACTCACGTTGGTGCTGTGGGCCATCATCGCCCTCCGCGACGACACACCCAAAGAAAAGCGGAAAGGAAAACTCCCCAAGGGCGCAACGCCGGCCACTGGGGAAGAGAAGCGCGCGCCGTGAGAACTTCCTATGCAGGGGGGATATCCCCCTCGTTGTCGGTCTTCACGCCCAGGGAACGCAGGAAGCCATCGATGTCGATATCGCTCTCCGGGCTGCCCATTTCGGGGTGGAACCGCAGCGGCTCCCGGATATACGCGCGCTGGCACGCCGGGCACAAGTCAAAGACGAAGTTCTTGTAAACGGTTTCCTCGATCTCCTTTGGATCCTTGTGCTTCATGCGCTCGATCAAGGCGAGGATTTCGGCGCGGTGATCGCGCACCAGGTCGGCCAGGCTGATTTCGAGTTGGTCGTAGGCAGCCCGCACATCGATCTTGACGGAATACCGGAGCGCCCCTTTCTTCATCTCTTTTCCGCAGCCATCGCACCGGTGCACTATCATGGCACATCGCCTTTCAGGTTGGGCATCCGCGGCCCTTTGCCGCACGCTTTCAGTATACCAGACCGGGGCGTGAGGTGGACCTCGGAGAAGACCACGGACGCACACGGACGGGCACGGACAAGTTTGAAAAGCTGGGCCGTGCTGGTCCGTGTCAGTCCGTGTGCGTCCGTGTCCGTCCGTGTCCGTCCGTGTCCGTCCGTCTTGGACGCGGCATCGTTGTGCCGGTTTCGGGTGCGTGCTACACTGATGGAAAGTGAATTCACCGTTTCTTACTGCGGAGAGTATGCCCGTGAAGTGCGCGCAACGAATCTTCTGTGCATCTGTGAAGTGGTTGCTTGTGGCCGTGGTCCTGGGTGGCGCCGGCTGCGGATACATTGCCGACAAGAGCCGTATCAAAATCGCGACCATCAACGGCAAGGCCATCACCCGGGGCGACCTGGAGAAAGTGATCCGGGAGATGTCGCCCGATGAGCGCCCGTTCATACGCACTAAGGGTGACGTGCGGAAAGCCTTGCAGAATTACCTCGACGCGACCTTGAAGAACGACCTTGCCGAGAAGCTGCGGGAGCAGGGCAAGTTGCATGTGGACCGCCAGATCGCCGAACAGGTCTACCGGAGGAAGCACCCCGAAGAGTTCCTCAAGATGGACAACCCGCAGGACTACGAGTTGGATGTCAAGGATTTGGAGTACATGAAGCAGGAGCGGGAATACGGGATCGACGAGGAGGTCAAGCGCCTTGAGGCGGAGCAGGCGGTGTACATCGCCATAGGCGAGGCGGTCCAGAGCGGCGCTATGCAGGTTTCCGATCAGGAGTACCAGGAGGAGTACGATCTGCGCAAGGATGAATTGAAGCACCTGGAGAAAGCCGCGTTTGCGGGCATAGTGGTGCCTGGATCGGAGCAAAGCAGCGTTGATGCCGCCAAGAGCGTGCGCGCGCGGCTGGCACAAGGGGAATCCCTGGACTCCATCGCCGCCGCCTTTGCCGCGCAAGGCGCGATTCGCGTCGAATCGGGTCTCGAGAACAATCCCGCGGAGATGAAATACGCGGGGTTCTGGCAGCAGGCATCGGGCGCGGAGCCCGGTGCGATCATGGGACCCATCTTCATTCAAGACTGGATGCGGGTCCGTCTGAACGCGCAAGGCCAGGAAGTGGCGGAGCCTATTCCCAGCGGACTGCTGGTGTGCACGCTTACCGATCGCGTGGAGCCCATCCAGAAGAGCCTTGAAGAGGCGAAGCCGGATCTGGTGGGCCTCATCCTCTACTCGAAAATGATGGACAAGTTGCGCACCGATGCGAAGGTGGAGGTGTTTGAGGACAAACTGCCCGATCCGTCCATGTACGACACCGGGCAGTCTCTCGCCGGTCAGCCCGCGGCGTAGCAATCGCTATCGCGCCGCAATTCTCTAATCTGCCTGCTTGGGCCGCAACGGTGGAATGTAGCGTCCCCGCGAGATGATGTCTTTGGGGTCGAGCGTACGCTTGATCTCGGAGGCCACCTGCCAGAATGGGTCTCCCTCATCGGCCAATTTGGAAAGTCCACTCAGCCCGGACCTGTACAGGACATATCCCTCCGCCATCAGCGCATCCACCAGATCGTGATAGCAATGCACCGCGGCCCCCGACTCTTCGGCGTCGGCTTTGTCGAACGCGACATTGAGGATGGCAATCATGGCGCGCTCATTGATCATGGTGAACGTGGCAAGCGGTTCGAAGCGGTAGCGCGCGAAAACGGGTTCGATAATCCTCATGACGCGCAACGCGTCGCGCCCGGTCATGGGGAGCACGGGTGACACCCACATAAGCCCACCCCCTACGTCCAGCGGGTCGTCGGAATCCTCGGCGGGGGCGCGGCGCAGGCGCCAGTGCGTGCCGCGAAGGGCTTGGTTGGTAGGCTTTCCTTTCAATGTGGCAAAGAGCGTCTCCAGCGATTCGAGCAGCTCGCCGGGCCGCTTGGCCAGACCCAGCCGATTCAGTCGCGGCACCGCCCAACGGATCAGGTCCATCTTCCGGTCGCTGACAAAGGTGAGCTTGCCGAGGCCACGGACCGCCTGGCGAACGGCCGCGCACGATGCGCGCACATGCGCGTGCGTTCCCGTCAGCGCGCTCCCCACGGTCCACGCGCCGATCCCCAACATCTTCCGCAGACGGACACGTTCCGATTCGGGGAGCGGAGTTGCGCCTCCGGTCTCTTTCCAGGGATAGGTGCCCCGGCTGCTGAAGATGCGCAAGTCGTTTCCGATGTGAAGCGCCGCGGGAAGGATCCCCGCCATTCGCAAGGGACGCAGCGCGTCCACCATAATCGCGATGTCTTCGTCGTGGTCCACGGTGACATAAAAGAAACAGAAGGCCTCGGGCTTCGGCATCAGCCAGAGACCCAGTTGCGTCACGATTCCGTAGTTGGACTGGCAGAAAAGTCCATCCAGGTATGGGCCGACACCGTAGGGATACACGTTGCTCGCCTTCGCGTTAGGGTAGTGGCCGAACCCCGTGCGAAGTACGCGCCCATCTGCCAGAACGGCCTCCATGCCACACGAAGTCAAGAAGTGGTCGCCGTATCGCGTATGGCCGAAACCGCGGTCGAGGGTGTTGCCGACGAGGCTCGCGTCGAGGCCCGCGCCCGTGCAATCCATCCATAGTCCGGTTTCGTGTTCCTGCAAATAGTCATACAACTGGCCTTGCGTGACACCGGGTTCGATGACCGCGTACGCGAGTTCCGTGTTGACCTCGACGATGCGGTTCATGCGGCTCAGATCGAGTATGGCTGCTCCGTCGGTCGGCGCGCAGGCATCGCCATATCCCCAGTTCTTCCCTCGTGAAATCGGGTAGACGACCACCTCGTAGTCCCAAGCGATGCGGATGATTTCCTGCACATCACTCGTGCATGTGGGATAGAGCACGCAGCACGGGCGCGTTCCCTGTGGCTGGCTGCTACGGCTGTAACGGGACAAGGTTGGCTCCGAGTCGTCGACTTGATCGGCGCGGAGGATTCTCCGCCATGCGTCAATGGCGGCGTTCATGATGTGGACTCGCCACCCGGCGACTGGGGGCGCTCCATGGCCTCTGCGATCCGGCCTGCCATGATCTCAGCGATGCGGCGGTCCACCCCCAATGGTTCCGCGATGTAGCAGGGGATGTCCGGAAAACGCTGCACGACCTCGGCAGTCATCCTCGGGATATCCGCGGTGCTGTGGCGGCCCGGGGCCAGGAAGTAGGGTTGAACGGCGATGCGTTTGGCACCGCGATTCACGCAACGCACGTACGCCTGTTCGAGGGTGGGTTCCGCCAGTTCCATGTGGGCGATTTCGACGATAGACACGCCCGTCGCCGCCTGAAACTCGCGCGCCACGTCGACCAGCATATCGTTTGCCGCCTGAAACTTCGAACCGTGGTCGACCAGTATGACCCCCAGCCCGTCCACGTCCTCGATCATGAAACCGTCCCTGAGTTTCGGTTCGCACGCCACATGCGCGCCACGCCGCCCATCATACCACAGCAACTCGCGTCCTTACTGCTTCGAGTTCTCCGCGCGTGTATGTGGCTGGAGCAACGTGGCGTTATTCGGACGATCCGATTGCGCGGCCAGTTCGAGTGGCGTACGTCCCTCCTTATCCGTCGCGTTGGGGTCCGCATCACGCTCGAGCAACAGTTGAACAATGGCGGGATTCGGGCCGGCCGCGGCAATGTGGAGCGGGGTCATTCCATTGGATTGGGTGGCGTCGGGGCTGGCGCCGTTTTCCAGAAGGATGAGCGCCATCTCGTAGCGTGATGACGCACAGGCCGCATGGAGCGGTGTGTTTCGCGGAGCAAGACTCTTGTCGCTCGAGGGGGCATTTACGTGGGCCCCCCTTTCCAGCAGGAGAAGCGCGGCCTCGCGTTGATCGAAGTGCGCCGCCAGGTGCAATGCGGTCCACCCGTCGCCCGAGAGGGCGCGAGCTTGCGATGCGTCCGCCTTCAGAATCCTGGACACGCGGGTCACGTCGCCAAGGGTAGCTGCTTCGAAGATGTCGGGTTCCGCGCCAAACTCAATCAGAACCTCCACCAAATCCCGGTGCCCGCGATAGGCCGCGTACAGCAGAGGCGATTCTCCATTCTCGCTGCGCTTCATCGTCAGCTCGGGCTGATTCCGCAACAACTCGAGCAATCGCGGCCTGTCTCCATTGGCAATGCATTGGAAAGGCTCGTCAACGTTTGGGAGCGGCGTACCCATTTCGGTCCTTCCCTACCTCAGAAACCTTGCTGGGGTGATTATGGCCGAGGGAGTATGCGTCCGCAACTTCTCTTTGAATTGGAGATGCGTCCGGCCGGGCGGGGTTTGCAAATATGCGAATCTTCGAATATAATCATTCCGTGCAAAACCAAGCACTCAAAGAGTTCAAGGCCGGCATCTTCCAGGCCTTGGCGCATCCAACCCGGGTCGCCATCGCGGAGATTCTTCGCGATGGCGAGCTGTCGGCAGGCGCCATTCTGGAGCA
>JADLCA010000021.1 GCA_020847495.1 Candidatus Hydrogenedentota bacterium
CGACCTACTTCGAGCTGATTTGTCACATCAATCAGGCGAAGATCTACATGAATCTCATGCTCACCCTGATGGAAAATCCCCCCACATGGCTGCGGCATGTCGATCCACGAGCCGCGATGGCCATGCTCCTGGAGAAATGCGAAGAGCAATACGCGGCGGCCAAGAGGGTCGATCCGTCCAGCGGGGATGTGGAAGGGTTGCGCCGGCAAATCGATTTGTTCCGGAACGCGCTACGATTACCCGCGCCTCCGCCTGATGCCCCGCCCGCCCCCGTGCCGCAGGCGGTGTAGACGCCCCGAAGAGAAGAGAAGAACAGCCCCCTCGATCCCCCTTCAAAGGGGAACCTCTGTGACACTATATATGTATATTTTCAAGATTCTTGAGGGCGGCACGTAGACTATTTGCCGAAGAACGCACGGCCCGAAGGGCCTCTGAAAGGTCCCCCTTTGATGGGGAAGGGGGATGTGAAGCCCCAGCGCCATGGCCCGCGTCCCCGTCCTTTGCTCTTCCTATGCCCCCTACGCCGGCGTGGGAAACGCGCCGGTGTCCGCGGCGGCCTGGGCGAGCAACGCAAGGCGCGATGTGTGCAGCACGCGCGCCGTGGGCAAGTTCTCCATGTCGGGATTTTCCGCGACGTCGCGCACGAAATCCGCGAAGTACCCACCGGTGTTGGGCGGGGCGACAGGCTCCTCAATGGGCGTGGTGGAATCGTGCCGGTACACGCGCACGTGCGTGTCATTCACCGCAGTCTCAACCACGCCTCCGGAGCCTGTGATTGTGAAGCGCCAGTACGCGGGTATTTTGAATCCGGTCGTGTCCGCGCTGAGGTATGACACATCCCCCATGACGCAGCCCTGATTGTCCAGTTTGAGCATGAGTGTCGCGCCGTCCTGAAACTCCGGATGCTGCTTCAGCTTGGCGTTCCAGGCGCGCGCGGCCGTGATCTCCGCGACGGTGCGCCCGGTCAGCCACGGGATAATATCGATGCCGTGAATCGCGATGTCATTGAGGGTACCGCCATGCTTGCCGGGCTCGAAGTACCACGCAGGCCGCTTGCCGTAATTGAGGGGATGAATGCCTATGAACGTGATCGTGTGAACCTCGCCGATGGCGCCGCGCCGGATGACATCGCGCAGCGTGATATAGGGCCCCAGATTCGGCAGGTCGAGCATGCACCCGACCTTGAGGTGCTTGGAATAGGCCAGCGTTTCAATGCGGTCCAACTCGTCGAGTCTCGTGCACAGCGGCTTGTCGCCGACGATGTGTTTGCCCGCTTCCAGCGCGGCGATGGCGCGCTCCCCGCGAATGGCGAAGTAGTCGCCCACGGCCACGACATCGCACTCCACCGAAGATAGCATGTCCTCGTACGACTCGTGCGTGATGGCAACTCCCTGCTCCTTGAGCGCCGCGCGGTTTTCCGCGTCTTCCTCGCACGCGGCGGCGATGGCCGCGTCCGCGTGGCTCTTGAGCAAATTGTACATCCCCATGACGTGACCGTGGCGAAATCCCACAAAGGCGACTTTCAGCGGCATGCCTCTTCCTTTCCCGAGTCCGGACGTGTGTCTCTTCCTGTCTCGTTACTATAGCCCATTCGGCAGAAAGGTGCATGCGTTCGGCGTGTGCCGATATAATGGCGCCGCCGGGCGGCGTGCGCATGGGCGAGGTCTTGATACGGGTAGCATGCTGCCGGCGGGCAATCATCCAAACACAAGGGCACAGAAAGGACGACGATGTTTAACGCACTGGAAATGGCACCGCCGGATCCGATTCTCGGAATCACCGAAGCCTTCAAGAAAGACCCGAATCCCGGGAAGATTAACCTCAGCATCGGCGTCTACCGCGACGCCAAAGGCGCCACGCCCGTGCTCGAATCCGTTAAGCGCGCGGAAGAGCGCATCCTCGCCACGGAAAAGACGAAGAATTACGTCAGCCCCAACAGCGGCACCGTCGAGTATTGCGCGGCAGTGCAGGAACTGATCTTCGGGGCCGGGCACGAAGTCCTTGCGTCGAAGCGCGCGGCCACGGCGCACACGCCCGGCGGCACCGGCGCCCTGCGGGTTGCGGGCGATTTCATCAAGGAAGTCCTGGGCGGCAAGCGCGTGTGGATGAGCGAGCCCACCTGGCCAAACCACCCGAGTATCTTCCAGGCTTCGGGCCTCGAACTGGGGACGTACCCATACTACGATGCCGTCCACAAGACGCTGGACTTCGACCCTATGCTTGACGCCCTGAAGAAGGTCCCCACGGGCGACTACGTGCTGCTCCACGGCTGCTGCCACAATCCAACGGGCATGGACCCCACGCCGGACCAGTGGAAGGCCATTGCGGACGTAGCCGCCACGCAGGGCTGGGTCCCGCTCTTCGACTTTGCCTACCAAGGACTTGCCGATGGCCTGCGCGAAGACGCCGAAGGGTTGTCCGCTTTTCTGGGTCAGGGGAAGGAGCTGTTCATCTGCTCGTCCTTCTCGAAGAATTTTGGTTTGTACAACGAGCGCGTGGGCGCGCTGACCGTGGTCGGCGAGTCCGAAGGAGCCGCCGAGAAGGCCCTGAGCCACCTCAAACGCGTCATCCGCACGAACTACTCCAATCCCCCCGCGCACGGGTCAAGCATTGTCACCACGGTCTTGAACGACGCCGAGCTGCGCGCCCTGTGGGAAGGCGAAGTGAAGGCCATGCGCGACCGCATCGCGGGGATGCGCCAGCTTTTTGTTGACACCCTCCGCGCAAAGGGCGTCCTCCAGGATTTCTCCTTCCTCACGAAACAGAAAGGGATGTTCTCGTTCTCAGGCTTGACGAAGGAGCAGGTCGCGAGACTGCGCGACGTGTATGCGATTTACATCGTCAGTTCCGGCAGAATCAACGTGGCGGGGATGACGGATGACAACATGCATCCGCTCTGCAAAGCCATTGCGGAAGTCTTGAACAACTGAAAGAACAAGCGGCGCCTCGTGTGACACGGGGCGCCGCTTACTCTTTTCTGGCTCCATCGAGTGGTCGAAGCGCGTCGGGGCAGACGTCAACAGTTGCTCTAATCCGTCTCCGAAAGGAGGAAACGCGTAGGAGGCGCTGAAAGACGGCAGGCACGAATCACCGCAATGCCCCTTGAATCATTCCGGACGCAGCGACCCATGGTCCTTGGCAAGAGACATTGCACCAGATTCAGTGGCGTGAATGGCGACACCATGAATCAATGTCCTTTCCAACTGCGCCGAAGTGGGCATGTCACGATTACCGCCTGCCCCGACGGCTTCAACCTGAACGCAGCCTCTCTACATTCACTCGGTAGCATAGCATATGGATAGCCGTTTGTCTCTCCTTTTTTCGAGTTTTCCTAACTCCTATGTCCTGAGATGTTTCCGAAGCCTGCCCAATTACAGGGCGATTGCGCGGGATTGCATAG
>JADLCA010000022.1 GCA_020847495.1 Candidatus Hydrogenedentota bacterium
CCGCGACAAGCAGGTGCGGCATGGTTGCGAGGTCGGCCACCATGACTTCGCCGGCGATGTCCTTGCCGAGCGTCAGCGGCAGGCTACCCTTCGACTTGCCAAAGATGCGCGACTCCAGCAGCTCGCGGATGACCACGGGCTCGCGGTCCCTGTTCGGCACCTCGATGCCCACGCGGCCCTTGCCCGGGATGGGCGCTTCGACACGCACCCGGTGCGCCTTGAGCGCCAGCGCGATGTCGTCCGCGAGGGAAGCGAAGCGGCTTACCTTGATGCCGGGCGCGGGCTCGAGTTCGTAGCGCGTGATGGTGGGCCCGCGTGTGACATCTGTGACGCGCGCCTCGATCCCGAAGGTCTGAAGCGTCTCTTCCAATAGCGCGCTGGTGGCCAGCAACTGCTCGCTCCAGTCCTCGACCTGCGGGTCCGGTGCGACATCGAACAGATCCAGCGACGGCTTGGTATAGCGTTTGGGGTACACGTAGTCATCGGGCAAGGAATCGTCGACATTCTTCCGGCGCGGCATGGGGGCCTGCTTGGCCTTGAAGGACATCGCCGGGGCGGGTTTTGCTGCCCGGGGTTCGGGAGTGTTAAAGAGCGAGTCGTCTTCCTGCGGCGCAGGTTCAGCGTGTTGGAAGTCGTCTTCCCCGGAGGACACAGGGGCTACGTCCGCCGGACTGCCCGTGGCAGCGCCTTTGGGCGGACCGGTATGGATGCGGATGCGCTTCTCTTCGCGAAGCCCGGCCGGCCGTTCCGGTACCTGGCCGTCGTAGCCGGATATCAGCGATAGTTGCTCGGCTTCCTGAGCGCGCTCTAGGACCGGCAGGATCTCCTGCTCCACTTCCTCGATCTGTTCGAAGAGGAGTTCCGGCTGTTCGGGATCGAGATTCACCGGCTCACGTTTCAGATGGGCAGTGCGCCAGGGCCGTTCACTGCGCATCCTCAGCATTTCGCGCGCCTGGGTGGCGGCTTCAAGCGCCGTGCGGTATGACCAGGTCAACACGACGCGCGTCTTGCCAAGCACGCGAATGAGCAGCAGCTCCGTCGAGAGCAATGTGCCAACAAGTATCAACGTCACGCAGATGACATTGGCGCCCGCGATGCCGAATTGTTCCTGGAAGAAGGTTCCGAAAAACCCGCCGATGATTCCGCCAAGATGATCGCCATCCTCCGTCACCGCCACATCGACGTGGAGCAGCGCCGAAGTGGCAAAGGTGAGCAGGACCGCGCCAATAACGCGCCCAACGATGCGGTCCAGCGGGCGGTGGCTCAACATCAGGCCGCCCCACACTCCCGTCACGAAGTACAGACAGTGCGCGCCGCCGCCCAGGAGAAGACTCAGGATGCCGGCGACCGTTGCGCCGGGTTTACCCAGTAAATTGGGGACATCCGCCATGCCGTCGAGGGGACGCCGGATGTCGCTTTGATAGCCGTCGGTAACCAATGCAAGAAAAAGCATTATAGTGATAGCAATAAGAGAAAGGCCAAGAATTTCGCTTCTTCGTGCGTGGTAGTCCATGGCACATAAACTCACAGGGTTGAGAGAATCCTCGTCCTCAAATGGCCCAACATGGGGCAATTGTATCAGACAACGGATTCATATGCAACAAAATATTGTGTTGAATTTAGCAGACTTCCTATTAGTTGGGTTTCAATTAGAAGGTGTGCTTCAGTATGTCTACATATAGTATGTCCGCAAAATGTAACGCAAATACCGCTACAAAAACAATTATAACATACTTTGTTCGGATTAACTGATAAATTATCACTTGACGGGCGATTTGGCGTAGCCGTAGGGCACGCTTTCGGTTTCACCCGGCGACTGGATGGTCCGGAATCTGGACGGGACAATCGGCTGACGGACCGGCTCAAGGGACTTCGACGGGGTGATGTTCGCGGGCGGATTTGTACAGCGAATCGATGACGGACATATTGGCGATGGCGTCGTCTATGGACCAGCGGGGCGGCTTACGGGTCTGGCAAGCGTGGCCGAAGTCCTCAACTTCAAGGCGGTAGGTGTTGGCGCCGGGAACCGAGACCCGTTCTTCGTGTTCGCCCCGGCGGATGAAGAACTCCGCGGACTGTTCACCGGGAAACCAGGGCCGTTTCAAGATGATGAGGCCTTCGGTCCCTTCGATTTCCGCGAACGACCTTCCATACTGTTCGAAGCTGCACTCGAAGTGGGCGAGGACATTGCCGGGAAACTCGAGGACGCCGATAATGGTGCCGTCCACATCGGAACGGCGCTCCACGGCGGCAACGCGCAGCGGTTCCTTGCCGGTAACCAGGCGGCTCAGGCTGACGCAATAGCATCCGATGTCCATCAAGGCGCCACCGCCGAGTTCTTTCTTCCAGCGGATATTGTTCCGGTCTTCCAGCCGGAACGTGAATGCGGAGCGAATTGACATGACGCCGCCGATTGCGCCGGCTTCAATGGTCTCGAGCAGGCGCTCGTAGATGGGATGATAGCGGTACATGAAGGCTTCCGCGACGGGGAGGTTCTTCCGCTTGGCCACGGCCGCCACGCGGCGCGCTTCCTCGGCATTGAGGGTGAATGGCTTTTCGCAGAGAACTGGCAGGCCCGCCTCCAGCGCCTTGATGGTCCACTCGGCATGCATGCTGTTGGGCAGGGGGTTGTAAACGGCGCTGATCTCTCCCGATTGAAGCATGTCCTCGTACGAGCCGAAGGCGCGAGGCACCCCGTGCTCCTTTGCCCACTCGCTGGCACGGGTCCATTCACGGCTCGAGACCGCTTGAACGCAATTGCCTGTTGAATCGCCGATGCCCTGAAGCAAGGCCTTCCCGATCCGCGCGGTGCTTAGAATTCCCCAGCGAACCACACTGCTCATATGCGCCTTTCCGCACGCGATGGCGTGCCCGGCTGAACTCCGGAAGAACCCCGGACCCTGGTCTCAGGCTATCACGGTTGCCGTCTTGATGTAATCCAAATTCGGGAACTCGCGTTCGAGGTAGGCGTTGCCCAGAGTCTGTATTTTCCCTTGGTCGGGCCGCTCCCCATACTGGCCGCTGATGGACTTCACGACGTCTGTTCCCTGAATCACGCGGCCGAAGGGCGAGAACCCTTGACTGTCGAGGAATGCGTTGTCGCCCAGGTTTATGAACAACTGGGTCGTACGCGTGTTGGGCCCGCGCATGGCGAAGGTGACCGTACCCGGAGCGTTGGTCTGCTTCACCGGGTCGTCCGGGATGACGGCGTCAACCCATTGCTTGGCGACGGCGGGGTCTCCAGGCAGTCCGAACTGGATAACAAAGGGGCGGGGATTGATGACGACGCGGAAGAAACGGGCTGCATCGTAGAAACCCGACTCCACGAGTTCATGCACCCGGTCGGCGCCGCGAGGCGCCCATGAGCGGTTGCACTCCACAACGAAGGTACCGTTCGAGCACTCGAACTTCACCTGAAAGACATCGGGCGCCTGCTTAGCCACTGTGCCGCTCTCCTTTACGCCTGTTTGCGTTGCAGCAAGCGAGCCGATGGCGAGGAGCGTGTCGCGTCTCTCACCCGCAATAGCCAGCTTGCCAATCCGGAATTACTCCACTACCTGGGCCTTCGTGATGCTGTCAAACTGCGAGTAGGGGCCGGTCCAATACAGATCGCCTCGCGAGATCAGCTTGGCCATGTCCACGTTGTCCTGATAGCCGTCGTACAGTTTGGAGACAACATCCATGCCTTCGACGACCTCGCCAAAAGGGGCGAAGCCCAGTTTATCGAGCCGGCTATTGTCCGCGAGATTGATGAACACCTGCGAGGTGCGGGTTTCTGGTTTCCCGAGTTCCAGGGAAAATGCCACGCGTCCGACTGTGTTGGACTGCGTCGCTGGCTCCGGGTCGAGCCGTTCGTCCAGCCACACCTCGGTAATCGCAGGGTCGGGGTTCAGGCCAAACTGAGCGATGAACGGTACCGGCTTCGTGATGACCTTGTGAAAGGGGCTCCCATCGAAATAGCCCGCGCGAACCAGGGTGTAGAAACGGTCCGCCGCAAGCGGCGCCCAATCCCGGTGGCACTCGAGGACGATCTTGCCTTCCGTCGTATCGAGATTGACTTTGAACGTGGCCGGGGCGGTTTCCATGGGCTTTTTTTCGCGGGGTGCTGGCGGCGGCGGGGCCTCGGCGTTCTCGATCTTCTCCACGAAAATGGCGCGCTTGATGGAGTCCAGGTTGGGGTACGAAGTATCCAGAAACGAGTAGCCCTCCTCCACGATCTGGCCCTGAAGGTGGGTCAATTGCTCGTCATAGCCCGAATAAAACCCCTTTACGGTTTCCATGCCGTACACGACTTTGCCAATCGGGGCGAAACCCCGCTGGTCAAGCTGTGTGGAGTTGTCCGCAAGGTTCACGAAAAGTTGCGCCGACCGGGTGTTCGGCATTTCTCCGGCGGCGAAGGTCAGTGTGCCTTCCACGTTGGGCTGCGTCACGGGGTCATCGGGGATCTTCGCGGCAAGCCACTTCTTTGAGAGCTTCGAATCGCCGGAGATTCCGAACTGCGCGACGAAGTTCTCCACGACGCGGAAGATGCGCATGTCCGTGAAGTAGCCAATCTTCACGAGTTCATAGAAGCGGTCGACTCCATTGGGCGCCCAATCGCGGCGGCATTCCACCGCGAACGTACCGTTGGTGCACTCGAAAGCGACGGTAAACTCCGCGGGGGCGGTCTCCGGCATGGATTCCGGCGCGATCGCCACAATGCGGTCGGGAAGCGTTTTCGGAGGTTCGGTCGATCCGGATTCGGGAACGGCGCTTGCCGGGTCGGGTGTGCCGGTTTCAGAGCCGCCCGCTGTTGCTGCGCCATCCGCCGCGGGAATCGCAGGCGCTTCGGCTTCTGCCAGACGCGCTGAGGCCTCCTTGATCTCCTGCATTCGCTCGGGTGTGAGGCGGGAGGAGTAGTAGTCATTCACCAGGTATAGCGCCACCGCGCCCACAGCAAGCACTCCGAGGATGGGCCACGCCTTCTTCACGGTATTCCTCCTTCTAACGGGATTTCGTTCAAGCCCTGGGTCATCGGCAACACACAACTCCGCATCGGCGAAGGGGCGGGCATACGGCAGTCAGTCCTCCAGTTCGCCGTGCGGAAAGGATCCTAGAATTTTGAGTTCCTTGCATTGTCTTGCGAGCCGGTCCAACGCGTTCTTGATGTGCGCGTCTTCCACGTGGCCCATCATATCTATGAAAAACACATACTCCCAGGCGCGCCGCTGCGAAGGGCGCGACTCGATGCGGGTGAGGTTGATGCCCTCTTCCGACATGGGCCGCAGCAACTCGTACAGGGCGCCCTGGTGATCGGTGATGGAACAGAGGATGGCCGTTTTGTCGTTGCCGGTGGGCTTGGCCATGTGCCGGGCGATGACGAAGAACCGCGTGAAGTTGTTCGGGCTGTCTTCGATGCCGCGAATGAGTATGCGGACGTTGTAGGTTTCGGCGGCCAGGGTGCTGGCAATCGCCGCCGCGCCGGGCTCGTTGGCTGCGACGCGGGCGGCCTCCGCGGTGCTGGTGGTTTCGATGAGTTCCGCGTTGGGCAGGTTGGCCTTGAGCCAGTTACGGCACTGCACGAAGGGTTGCGCTTTGGAGTAGACCCGCTTCACTTCTTCCAGATGGCTGTTGGACAGCAGATTCTGGCTCACGTGGAGCATGACCTCATTGATGATCTTGAGGTCCGACGAGACAAAGCGGTCCAGCGTGTCGCTGACGCCTCCGCCCATGGCCGTTTCCACGGGCACGACCCCGTAGTCGGCGCGCTTGCGCTCGACTTCCGTGAAGATATCGTCGACCGTCGAGACCGGTAAGAACTCCGCATTGGATCCGAAGATCTTGAGGGCCGCCATATGGCTGAAGGTGTCGCGCGGTCCAAGAAACGCTATTTCCAGAGGGTTTTCCAGCGCGCGCACGGCGCTGATAATCTCGCGGTAGATGGCCTTGATCGAGTTGTCGGGCAGCGGTCCGGGGTTCTCGGCGCGCACCTTGTCGAAAATGGATTTCTCGCGCTCGGGGACGTAGTACTGGGCGTTGTGATTGCGCTTGATCTCGCCGATGGCGAGGGCGCACTTCGCCCGCTCATTCAGCAACTGCAGAATCTGGGCGTCGAGCGCGTCGATCTTCGCGCGCAATTCTTCAAGACTCACCGCTTGTCTCCATCCAATATCTGCAGGGGCGCGGCGCTCACCATGAATTCGCGCGACCGGCCCGTCAGAAACCGGATGCGCGCGCGTAGCTTGCTACCCGAACCCGAGGTATACATCACCGTGCCTTTGCCGAACTGGGCGTGATAAACCTGAGTGCCCATCTTGATCCGTGCCGTGTCCGGGGCCGCGGTCTCCGGCTTGGGGCGTACCCCGGTCTTGGCCTCACTGATAACATGAAGCAGACCCTCGGGTATCTCACCCTTGAAGCGGGATACCTTGCGCGGCGTCCGCTCGCCATAGAGCAGCCGTTCGCGCGCCGCGCTGAGGGTCAACCCTTTGCGTGCCCGGGTCATGGCAACATAGCACAGGCGGCGCTCCTCTTCGATTTCGTCTTCGGAGTCCTGGGCGCTCGCGTGGGGCAACAGACCCTCCTCCAAACCTACCAAGTACACCTCGTCAAACTCAAGACCCTTGGCGGCGTGGCAGGTCATGAGGGTGACTCTGGGGGCCGTATCATCCCACTCGTCCGCGTCGGAGAAGAGGGCCAAGTCCTGGAGGAATTCCAGCAGGGCGCCTCCCCCACGCTCGTCGAATTGCTGGCACGACGACAGGAACTCGTCGAGCATCTCCAGGCGGGTCCGGAAATCCTTCTCGTCGGTCTGCGCCACGTA